>JAENWF010000074.1 GCA_016650215.1 Thermoanaerobaculia bacterium | reverse complement strand
GGCTGATTCAGCTTCTGCGCTGCGTTGGTCGACTCGAATGCGATGTCGGCGACCTTCTTCCGATCGATCGCACCCGACGCGTCGAGGATCTCGCGTCCGTACGCGGCTACGAGGGCCTGATGCCCGGCGCCGCCGGGACGGTAGAGGCGCGCGACGATTTCATCAGCATCCACTGTGACGCATCCAAGACCGTTGAGGATGCGCGTGATCGTCGATTTGCCGGAGGCGATTCCGCCCGTGAGTCCGACGCGAAGAATCATTGGCGCCTCCAGCGCGCGGCGGTCACCGTGTTGCGCATGAGCATCGCGATCGTCATCGGGCCGACCCCGCCAGGCACAGGAGTGATCCACGAAGCGGCTTCTGCCGCGCGCGCGTAATCTACATCGCCGACGAGCACGCTGCCGTTCTTTGCGAGAAGGCGCGACTTTGCCTCGTCGTGAGCGAGTCGCTGCGCGAGCTCGGGTCCGACGCGGTTGATCCCGACATCGATCACGACAGCCCCCTGCCTGATCATCGATCCGGTGACCATCAGCGGCTTGCCCACCGCGGCGACAACGATGTCGCCCTGCCGCACGATCGACTCGAGGTTCGCGGTGCGCGAGTGGCAGATCGTCACGGTCGCATTCCGCTGCAGAAGAAGCGCAGCCATCGGTTTGCCGACGATGTCGCTGCGGCCGATTACGACGGCGTGCTTTCCTTCGATCGCGATCTTCGTCGAGTCGATGAGGCGCATGACGCCCGCCGGCGTGCACGGCGCGAGAACCGGGCGCCCGAGGTGGAGGAGCCCGACGTTGACCGGATGAAAGCCGTCCACGTCCTTCGCCGGATCGATCGCATCGATCACTTTCCGCGCGTCGATCTGCCTCGGCAGCGGAAGTTGGACGAGGATCCCATCGACCGAGGGGTCTTCGTTGAGGCGTTTGATCTCGGCGAGAAGCTCGTCCTCGCTCATCGAGTCGGGGAAAACGCGCTGCTCGCCGCGCAAGCCGAGCTCTTCCGCCTTTTTCGCCTTCGATCGAACATAAATCTCAGACGCAGGATCGTTACCGACCCGCACAGCCGTCAGACCGGGCTGGAAACCGAGCAGCCGGACTTCGGCAGCCACTTCCTCCTCGGTCTCTCGGGCGACCGCCTTGCCATCGATGATCCGGCCCGTCACAGTGGGCGCGGCTTGTATCACAACTGCCGGGACTGAGTGCTGAGTGCTGAGTCCTGAGTCCTGAGTCCTGAGTAACAGATGCTCGCGGGGCGCGGGTTCGGAATGAGGCGTCACTCATCGGTCGTTCTTGGCTCCCGACTCAGTCCTCAGCACTCAGTCCTCAGTCCTCCGCCGAGAGGGAATGCACTCCTTGACTTGGGTTGTTGGCCAGTGTTACCGTTTCACCCCTTTCCCCGGGAAAGGTGTGCAGTTATCTTTGATTCAAGTACTTAGGCGCGTGCCGTCCACACCGGGCGCCGCGTTTCCCGCCACTACTAACGCAGTAAATGGGGTTTAGTGAATGCGTACGTATTTCCCAAAGATGGGTGACATCGAGCCGCGGTGGTTCATCGTCGACGCAGACGGAATTGTGCTCGGCCGCCTTTCGACGACGATCGCCACCATCATCAGCGGTAAGGCGAAGCCGACCTACACGCCGTTCCTCGACACGGGCGATCATGTGATCGTGATCAACGCCGAGAAAATCAAGCTCACAGGCAAGAAAGAAACCGACAAGATCTACCGGCATCACTCGCATTATCCCGGTGGTCTCAAGGAGACGGAAGCGCGATTCGTGCGCGCCGAGAAGCCTGAGCGGATGATCGAAGAAGCTGTCTGGGGCATGCTGCCGAAGAACAAGATCGGCCGGAAGATGCTCAAGAAGCTGAAGGTTTACCGCGGAACCGTACATCCGCATCAGGCGCAGCAGCCCGAGACCCTCAAGGTCGTCGAGTAATACAGGAGGAGATCCCTTGGCTTTGGTTGAGTACTACGGAACGGGAAGAAGAAAGACGTCGACGGCTCGCGTGCACATGCGACCGGGCAGCGGCGAGATCACGGTGAATCGCCGCAAGCTCGACGATTACTTCGGCAACGAAGTGTTGAAGATGGTCATCAAGCAGCCGCTCTCTCTGACCGAGACGGTCGACAAGTTCGACATCGTCGTGACGGTCGACGGCGGCGGTCCCAGCGGACAGGCCGGCGCAATCCGCCACGGCATCTCCCGCGCGCTCCAGATCTACAACATGGAACTGCGCAAACGCCTCAAGAAGGCAGGACTCCTCACGCGCGACCCGCGCATGAAGGAGCGCAAGAAGTACGGTCAGAAGGGCGCTCGCGCGCGCTTCCAGTTCTCCAAGCGCTAGTCCAATGAGTTCGTTTTACTGTGTGTTTTAGTTGAAAGACAGGGGCGGCCCGCTCCTGTCTTTTTGTTTTCAGGCGACGTTACGATCAATGCGAAAAATCTCAATCCAAGAGGAGGAGTCACTTGGCGGTATCTATTTCAATGAAAGAGCTGTTGGAGGCTGGCGTTCACTTCGGTCATCAGACCAAGCGCTGGAATCCGAAGATGAAGAAGTACATCTTCGGAAAGCGCAATGGGATCTACATCATCGACCTGCAGAAGACGCTCAAGCTCTTTAAGGAAGCCTCAGCTTTCATCTCGGACCTCTCGTCCAGCGGAAAGCGAATCCTGTTCGTCGGCACCAAGCGCCAGGCGCAGGATGCAATTCTCGAAGAAGCCAACCGCTGCGGCATGTTCTACGTGAACAACCGCTGGCTCGGTGGCACGCTGACGAACTTCACGACGGTGCGTAAGTCGATCGAGCGCCTCAAGGAGATCGAAGCTCTCCTCGGCGACGGCGAAAAAGAGATGTCGAAGAAAGAGCGCGCCGCTCTCGACCGCGAGCGCGACAAACTTCAGAAGAACCTGATCGGAATCCGCGAGATGGACGGCCTTCCGGACGCGATCTTCGTGATCGATCCGAAGAAGGAGTACATCGCGGTCAAGGAAGCCAAGAAGCTCCGCATCCCGGTCGTCGCGATCGTCGACACCAACTGTGATCCGGACGGCATCGACTTCGTCATTCCGGGCAACGACGACGCGATCCGCAGCATCAAGCTGTTCACCTCGAAGATCGCCGAAGCGGCGATCGAGGGTGGCGCCCGTTACAAGGCCTCTGGCGCCGCCGAACGCGACGCGCAGGAAGATCGC
>JAENWF010000073.1 GCA_016650215.1 Thermoanaerobaculia bacterium | reverse complement strand
GGGTTGCGGCATTTTCCGACCAGCTGGTCGCGCGACGGTCGGTTCCTGCTTTATCACACCGAGAACGCTACGAACACGGGATATGACCTATGGGCACTGTCCCTCAGCGACCGCAAGCCACATCCGATGCTCGGCGAGGTTTTCAATGAGTGGGCTGGCGTCTTTTCTCCCGACATGCGTTGGGTTGCCTACGTATCTCTCGAGAGCGGCGCGGCTGAGGTCTACGTCCGCCCCTTCCGAGCGTCAGGGCAGACCGGCCAGCCGTCATTCGGCGAGGGCAAGTGGCAGATCTCGAAGGACCACGGCAACTGGCCACAGTGGCGCATCGACCGAGAGATCGTCTTCACCACAGCTCCCACTGGAACCGAGGCCTTTTCCGCGCCAGTGAACACAACCGGCACAGCATTCGAGAGTGGCGTCCCGCAGCTGCTGCCCTTTCCTCCGATCACGGGCGTGAGCACTACTCCGCAGTCCACTCCCGACGGCGAGCGCTTCCTGATCGAAGTGCCAATGGATCAGCGAGCGACTCGAACGTCAATCAGCGTGGTGCTCAATTGGCCAGCGTTGTTGAAGCAGTGAAACCGACGGCATTGACAGTCGGCAGGGAGTCAGCCCGGACCATTCATGAGGCGTTCGTCGCCGCAGCAGATAGCTTCGTGAACGATCCGGGTTAGCTGTCGACTTTGCCCGCTTCGAATGGATCTGGGGACAACGGCCGATTGAGGCAACAGCGGCCATGTAGCAGGGCTCATTCAACGATGACTTGGCTGGGAGACAGGGAGTCGAACCCCGATTGAGCGGTTCAGAGCCGCTTGTCCTACCATTGAACGATCTCCCAGAAAGAGGGGCAGGGTCTTGGATGCTACACGGCGCCCAACGGCTCGGTCAACTGCGGAATTCCGCTCACAGCCCGCGTTTCGGTGCGACAATCTGACCGAGAGGATGATGCGTTGCTACCGGAAGTTTTCGAGTGCCCGCAGTGCCAGCGACAGTTCATTTTTGAACTGGTCGAATCGGCTCAGGACCGCTCGATCTACTGCCCGCAGTGCAAGCGTTACCTCGGCGAGAAAGACGTCAACTTCGTTCTCCTGACCGAGATCGAAGAGCTGACCGAACGCATCCAGTTCGAGCGCGACCGCCTCGAAAAAGACGAAGCCGTCTACGCCCTGACCGACTGCGACGCCGAGATGCGCGTCTACGGAACCGAGATCCACAAGGTCGTCGCGATCCTCCGCAAGGCGCTCGCTGATCTCGACGCGTTGAAGCAGTCGTATCAGTGAGCAGAAGGGCCGAGGGCCGAGGGCAGAGGGCCGAGAGAGGGGCGCTCGCGGGCATCCTGATCGCGGACTTTTCGCGGATTCTTGCGGGGCCGCTCTGCACGCAGATCCTCTCCGATGCGGGGGCTCGCGTCATCAAGATCGAGGAAGCCCGGCTCGGCGACGAGACGCGGCGCTGGGGACCGCCGTTCGCCGGCGACGTCAGCGCGTACTTTCTCTCGGTCAATCGCAACAAGGAATCGCTCGCGCTCGATCTGCGCAGCGAAGAGGGGCGCGCGATCGCGGCGAAGTTGATCGCGCGCGCCGACGTCGTGATCGACAACTTTCTTCCGGCGCAGCGCGCGACGCTCGGACTCGATCGCGTGATGAAGCTGAATCCGCGCGCCATTCACTGCTCGATCACCGGCTTCGACTCCGATCTCGCGGACGCGGAACGCCCGGGCTTCGATCTTCTTGCGCAGGCAGGCGCGGGACTGATGTCGATCACCGGCCGCTCTGATGGTGAGCCGTCAAAAGTCGGTGTCGCGCTGTCGGACGTGCTCACCGCGCATTACGCAGCTTCGGCGATTGGCGCTGCACTCTACGGACGCGAGAAGAACGGGAAAGGACAACGAATCGAGGTCTCGCTCTTCGCTTCGACTCTCGCATCGCTCGTGAACGTCGCGCAGAACGCACTCGTGACAGGGAAAGAGGCGGGGAGGTTCGGCAACGCGCATCCGTCGATCGTTCCCTACCAGCTCTTTCACGCGAGCGACCGCGCGTTTGTCGTCGGCGCAGGCACCGACCGACATTTCAAGCATCTCTGCTCGAAGGTGATCGGACGAATGGAACTTGCCGAGGATCCGCGATTCTCGACGAATGCCGCGCGCGTAAAAAACCGTAGCGCGCTCATCACGATTCTCGAAGAGATCTTTCGATCGCGAAAAGCTTCGCAGTGGGTCGCGCGATGCCGTCGCGCCGGCGTTCCGGCCGAGATCGTGCGCGGCGTGCGCGAAGCGTTGCGGACCGCTGGCGGCCGGGCGGTGACCGTGAAGGCGGGGGATTACGAGACCGTCGCTTCGCCAGTGCGTATCGACGGAAAACGCCCTGGAGTGAAGTCGCCGCCGCCCGTTCTCGGCGAACAGAGCGAGTCGATCCTGCGCGAGCTCGGTTACACCAGGCGGGAGATCGCGGCGTTTGCCGCCGCGGGCGTCATCGGAACGAAACGATGAACAGCACGGCGCAGCAGAGAAAGACAAAGCCAATCAGCGAGACCATCAGCTTCACGTGTCGTGTCTTTCCGCCATCTGCGTGTGCAAACGCGCGAAATGCGAAGAAAAGAATGGTCGTCGCAATCCCGGCGATGCCGAGTCCGATGCCGACAATGATCAGCATCAGGCGGACGAAGTCGTTTTCCACCGCGTGACACTATCGCTCACTCCCCGCCCCCGCAACTTCCCTGCGCGACTCGACGCGGCGATCTTCGATTTCGACGAGACGATCATCGACCTCGAGGCGCAGCACACCGCGGCGGCGGCGATGCTCTGCCGCGACTACGGCAGTGACTATCTTGAGATGCCGGAAGAGTTCCGCCACGGCTCCGGCCGGCGCGTGATCGACGACATTCGCGATCTGCGCGAATACTTTGGCTGGAGCGCGACGCTCGATCAGCTCGCCGCCGTGCGGCTCGATCACTTCGACGAGGCGTGCCGCAGTGGCCCGCTTGCATTGATGCCCGGTGTCGAGCGCGCGATCCGCACGCTGAAGGACGCCGGAGTGCCGCTGGCAATCACGTCATCGGCGGTCAGGTCCTCGATCGAAGCGATTCTCGAGCGTTTCGACCTGCGTAAGGACTTAGCGCTCATCGTCGACGGAAGTGAAGTCGCACAGCCGAAACCGCATCCGGAACCGTATCTTGTCACCGCTTCGAAACTGAGAGCTGAGCCGGCAAACTGTCTCGTGTTTGAAGACTCGAGCGTCGGAGTGGTCTCGGCGAAGGATGCCGGGATGTGTTGCGTCGCCGTACGAAACCCTCGCGCGCTCAGCCTTCAGGATTTGTCCGCGGCCGATCTCGTCGTTGAGTCGTTCGACGCCATCACTTTCGCCCGGACAGGACGCTGAGCTCAGCGACGAGCCGGATCATCGTGCGCGATTCGTCGTCGCCCGTCTGGTATGCCTCGCAGAGCGTTTCGAGCTCCTCTTCATCCTCGTACGCCGCCACAGTGAAGCCATCGAGAGGCTGTTTTCCATCGCTCGTCCGGGCGGTTTTCCAGGACTTTCCGTTCCAGCGGTAGCTGATGAACCCGCGCGTGCGAAGGCGCCGCGCCTGTCCCATTTGCGCGAGGATCGCGGCGCCATCGCCACCCTCGCCTGCGCTTGCGTTCGCGCGCTGCGCGGCGAGAAGCCGGCCGACAAACGATGCCATCATTCCCTGCAGCTTCTCCACGGAGTCTCGGGCTCCTTCGATGAACCTCACACCCGAGTGAGAGACGGCATTCTGCCCCTCTGCCGCGGGCCGGATGGTTGACGTTCGTGTCATCTCGCAGAGAAACTCGAGGTTGTCCCCCTGCCAGAAAAACGTCAGCGTGAAGCGGTCGCCGGTTTTGGCTTTCCCGTGGTGCTCCACGAATGCGCCGGAGACGCCGATATCGAGGATGAGCGCGTTCTCGCCGTCCATCATCGCCAGGATCGGCTTGCCTAACTTCAGTCTCTGGAACCGTCTCCGATCACTGGCAACCATGCGTCGCTGGTATGGTAAGCGCTTTGCTCGGTTTGCGGCAGGGATAAAGACTGACAATCATGAACGAGCGGCGAGGAATCTGGCGCGTAGGTACTGAGAGTACGTGGACGACCGTCCTGCCGGTTGCGTTCATCATCGTCTCGCTTCTTTCTCTTGTGGCGCTTCCTCTAGCGGTCGCGAATCGCACCTCGCGAATGAGAGATGAGATCACGCGCGTGGCCGAGCCGGCGCGGCGCTCGGCGAACCAGATTCAGATGGATCTGACGGCCGAAGTCGACAAGATCATCGCGTTCCAGGTCACCGGCCAGACGCAGTATCGCGACGAGTTCCTTCGGCTCGTGCGGCAGCAGGAGGAAAACAGGAAAGCGCTGCAGCAGCTCGCGCCGCAGCTCAACGAGGAGCTCGACGACGAGCTTGCGGCGCTCTTCCGGCACGCGGCGATGTGGCACGACGGGATCACCCGCTCCGATCTGCTCGCGCAGCAGTTGCCCGGCGAGGTGTTTCAAACCCGGCTGTTCGAGCAGCATCCTGCATTCGACAAAGCGCTCGGCGCCGCAGCGGAGCTCCAAGTGTCGCTCCAGACCGGAATCGAGCAGCGGCTGCAGCAAATCCGCTCGACGGAACGCTGGAGCGTGTCACTCACCATCATTCTCACAATGCTGGCACTGACTTCGGCGATGCTCGTCGCAGGTCTCGGCCGGCGGATGCGTCTCCTTGCGGGCGAAGCAACACGGAGGCGGCACGACGCGGAGCGCGAGGCGTCCGAGGCGGTCAATGCGCGCGCTGCGGCGGAGCGTGAAGAGCGGCGAGCAGCGTTTCTCGCGGTTGCAGGACAGGAGCTCGCCGCGTCCCTCGATTTCGATCAAACGCTGGCGACGCTGGCCCGGCTGCTCGTGCCGAACCTCGGCGAAGTCTGCGTCATCGATCTGGCCGAGGAGGATGGGACGCTGCGTCGCGCGGCCGCCGCGCATCGCGATCCGGCGATGGCGGCGAAGATGGAGCGCCTTCTCGGCGAAACGCCGGCTGAAGTACCGGAGACGCTCATTCTCATTCTCCAGGCGCGGGAGGCGCGTCTCGCGAGCGGCGCTGAACTCTATGAGTACGCGGTGGGCGAGCCTGATGGCGCGGGCCGCGCGTTCGCCATTCTGCCTCTGGTAAGTCGCGGCAGGACGCTCGGTGTGGTGATCGTCGGAACTTCGGAGGGGAAGCTGCTGGGCGCCGCCGATCTGACGCTGTTTACCGATGTCGTCCGGCGAGCCGCGCTCTCGATCGACAACGCCCGGCTGTATCTCGAATCGCAACAGGCGGTGCGGGCTCGCGAGGAAGTGCTCGCGATCGTTTCGCACGATCTGCGCAATCCGCTCAACGCGGTGATGCTCGCGTCGTCCTTCATGGAGTCGTCGGCAACGCTCGCAGCCGAAGATCGCGAACAGATGGAAACGATCTCAGTCTCGGCAAACCGGATGAAACGCCTGATCGCCGACCTTCTCGACGTGACTCGTCTCGAAGGGGGGAAGCGCCTTCCGATCGAGCCCGAGAGGATCGATGCGGAGTCTCTCCTGCGTGAGGCTCACGAGCTGTTCAAGGCTCAGGCGGCGGCGAGTTCTGTGGAGCTGAAGTTCGGAGCGGAGGGAATCGTTCCGCCGATCTTCGCCGACCGGCATCGCGTGATGCAGGTGTTGTCGAATCTGATCGGAAACTCGATGAAGTTCACCCCAACTGGCGGCGTCATCTCGTTCCGCGCCGAGGGAAGAGCAGAGGATGTTCTGTTCACGGTCGCTGACACTGGCCCCGGCATTCCAGCGGCGAACCTCGGCGACATCTTCAGTCCGTACTGGCAGGCGAAACGAACCGAGCGGATGGGCGCCGGGCTCGGTCTTCCGATCGCGAAGGGCATCGTCGAAGCGCACGGCGGAACGATCACGGTCGAGAGCGAGCAGGGAAAAGGAACGCGCTTCTACTTCACTCTCCCCGTAGATCGAAATGCCTCGCCGCGCGAGCTCACATCCGTGGCGGGATCTCGAGAACGTCACTGACACTGAGCTCCGCGAACAGGCGGATCAGCCGGCGTCCTTCGTCATCGGATGCTTCGTACACGCGGCAGAGTCGCCGCAGCTCGTCACTGTCCGATGCGCGCGCGACGGTGAAACCGCTGGCCGGCTGTTCCGGGAGGAAGACGTGCCGCTTTCGCCAGACGCCTGCATCGAGCCGGTAGCAGAGGAACGCGGCGTCTTTGCCGCGAATGGTCTTGTCCCCGTCGACGGTCAATGGAATCGAGTCCTTCGGAAGCTGGCGGCGCACTTCGAACTCGTGCGTCACGAGTCTCGCGAGCATGAGGCGAAGGTTGTCGCCAGACTCACCGATGCTTGCAAGGAAACGGAGACCTGTTTCGGAGCCGGTGATCGCGCGCGCTCTTTCGCAGCGCATCTCGAGCTGTGCCTCGCCGTCACGAAAGGTGAGAGTCTCGTACTCGGCGAGTGGCTGGTCGTGTCGTACTCGGGCGCCGAGAACGCCGATCTCGAGAATCGTGACTGGCGTCGCGCCGAGCGCTCCGGGAATGGTCGGATCGAGCCGGAGGCGCTGAAACTCGCGGCGTTCCTCACCCTGCAGACGCATGGAGGGATTGTAGCTGGTTGGGGGTGAGGGATGAGCGTGGGTTGGTAACCGGTAGGTAGCCGGTTAACGGTTACACGCTTACCGCGAACGGTTATTCGAGCGAGTTTCGCATCCGCAGCGTCGCGACGTAGGTGCCGCGGATGCGCTGCTGGTAGCTGGTGGTTCGGGCGTGCACTCTGCGCACGTAGTTGATCGTCTCGGGGAACGGCGGGATGCCGCCGAACTTCTCGACGTTCCCTTCGCCGGCATTGTAGGCCGCCAGGACAGTAGGCTGATCGCCAAAGCGATTGAAGAGGTAGCGGAGGTACTTTGTCCCGGCGGCGATGTTCTCGGCCGGGTTGAACAGATCGTCGGCGCCCATGAGGCGGCCCGTGCTCGGGATGATCTGCATCAGCCCCTGCGCGTTCTTGTGCGAGATCAGGCTGGGGCGGAAATCCGATTCAGCCGCGACCACGGCCGCAACCAGCTCCGGCGAAAGATTGTGGCGGCGCGCCTCGCGATAGATGATCGCGCCGTAAGGCACGTGCGTATGAAAGTAGTGCTCGCGCGCCAGCTCGAGAGTGAACGACTGCGTGCGCGGATTGAGGAACTGCTCGCGCACGCTGCTGGTCGTGAAGATGGGGAACATTGCCGGTGTTTTCGCAGCGGACGCCAGGACCGGACGGGGGTCGCTCAAGCGCTCGAGCCGCAGCGCCGAAGGAATCGTGATGTTCATCGCTTCGATCGGGTACTCGAGCGCTCCAAGCGCCAGGGGAACGCCGACGATCAGCGCTACGCCGCCGGTGCGGATGCTCCGCACAGCGCGAAGAGATTTGCGCCACAGGGTGCGCTCGCGGCGCGCGTGCGCCTGGCAGGAGCAGATCTCGCGGAAATCTTCTCGCGCACTCCATCCCGGGCCCGTCGTCCGCTCTTGTGTCGCGTTCATACGGATGAGGCCAAGGGCAAGAGCTGGACCACTTGCCCGGTTTGAATAACTAAGTTGCTGATTGTGTGGAACATCGAGTCTCCTCGCATGCGGTTCAATAAAGTGAAAGTGGACGCCCAGTGACACGATCCGCCACTCCACGCGCGTTAAAGGGACCTCGATTGTGGAAACTAGTCGATCGTCTAGACAAAATAACTTTTGGACTGGTCATTGAGCAGTACCCACAATGAGTACCCGCCCAGCGCAGTTCCGAGGGGGAAGTTCAGAATGTTCAAGACCGACAGAATGATTGTGAGTATTCGCGCCCAGTTCTTCCGGCGCTGGAGTCCGAAGCCGGCAATGATGCTCGGAAGCGACATGAGAGCGACGACCGCGGCAACGACAGTGACGCAGGTTCCGCCCATGAGTGCGGCGTTGCGCTCCTCAGTGGTATCGGTTGCTCCCGCGCCTATGAACGCGGCACCCGCGCCGAAAACAAAAATGGCGAGAGCGCCGACGAGGAACAGAATCCCCACGACAATGTGCAGAATCGCAACGATCTTGATGTGCTGTTCCACTCTCGTTCTCCTGCTTCACTGGGGCGCCGGCGTCGTGGCTGTCGTCTCGCTCTCGTGAGGAGGTGCAGCCGTTGAATCGCTTGCCGTGGATGTTTCCTGCTCGGGCTGAGTCTCGGGATCGGTGCTCGCGGATGTCTCCGTCTGAGTCGGTACTACCAGATCCGTATCGCTGACCGGCGGCGTGGAAACCGGGGCGGGTGTCCTGGATGATTGTGCCAGAGGTTTGCGCGGCGCGAGAACTTCTTTTTCGACGAGGTAGCCCCACCGCTTCATTCGGGAAAGGATCATGCGCTGCCGCGCGCGCAATCGTTTGTTCGGTTCCGCCGGGTTCATGACGCGCGGATTCGGCAGACATCCGGCGAGCAAAGCGGCCTGACGCGGCGTGAGCGCCGATGCCGCAACGCCGAAGTAATTGCGCGCCGCAGCTTCGGCGCCGTAAACGCGCTCGCCGAACTCCACGACATTGAGATAGATCTCGAGGATCCGCTTCTAGGTCAGATGCTCCTCGAGAGCGCGCGCAATGAAGTACTCACGCACTTTGCGAATCGGATTGCGCGACGGCGACAGGTAAAGGTTCTTCGCGAGCTGCTGAGTGATCGTCGATCCGCCGTGCGTGATCCTGCGCCGTTTCCAATCGCGCTCGATCGCATCCTGCATCGCCTTGATGTCAACCCCTTCGTGCTCATAGAACTGATCATCTTCTGCGACGAGCACCGCGCGGCGCAGATGAGGCGAAATGCGTCCGTACGCGATCCACCGGTTATCGATCGAAGGGTCTTTTCCTTCGCGCTTGAGCTCCTTGCGCCGCAGCTCCATGAAGGCGGTGGTCGAGGGGTTGTTTTTGGCGAGTCCCGCGACGTCGGGAAACGTGACCCACTCGTAAGCGAGCCACAGAAGCATCGCCAGAAGCAGGGCGAAAATAAGGCGTTTGAACACCGTGCTCGATTGTACCTACACTATGCGCATGAGAAGCCTCGCCCTCGCAGTGCTCGTCGCGGTCTTCGCGGTTCCTCTCTCTGCATTCGACACGAACGCGCAGCGAGGCGATCGAATCGGCGTCATCACGAATCGTGAAGTGAACGAAGTCGTGTGCGGGTACCTCACGACCGAGCTGCGCAGGCTCGGCTTCGAGGCATTTCGAACGAGCGAAACGATCGACGATCTCGCGGAGCGGAACGAAAGCGAGGCGGACTACTACGTGGAGCTCGTCGCCGGGGGAACGGACAACTACTCCTGGGGCGGTGTCGACATCGGGGGCGACGGCGCCGGCGTCGGCATCGACGTAGGAACGACGTTCGCCTCGGCTCGCATCCAGCTCTACGACGGCCGCACCCTCGAGTTGATCGACACGTTCGAGGTGAGGAAGAAGACGACGGCGGTTGGCCCATCCGCCATCGGGATCGGCGGACGACACGTGGGACTCTGGATTGCCGTCCCGTTCGTGCGGTACATGCGGGAGCGGAGCGCGATCCGTGCGGTGGCCCGCGAGGCGGCGCAGCAGATCGCCGAGGCGCAGGCGCGTTGACGCCAGTCATCGTCCTGACCACTGTCGGCTCCTCCTTCGATGCGCGGGCTCTGGCGCGCGAGCTCGTCGAGCAGCGCCTCGTGGCCTGCGTGAACATCGTCGAGCGCGTCACTTCGATCTACAGGTGGAAGGAAACGGTCGAGGAAGACGGCGAGCAACTTCTCGTCATGAAAACTACGCGGGAGAGAATCGACGAGCTGCAGAAAGCGCTGTTCGCCAGGCATCCGTACGAGGTGCCGGAGCTCGTGGTGATCCCCATCGAGAGTCTCTCGGGCCCGTATCGCGAGTGGCTGGAGGAAGCTGTAGCGCCCTTGTCATCCTGAACCTATCGAAGTTTGTGTGGCGGCGGGCGCCTCGCCCGCCGCTTGGGCGGGGTGGCGCCGATGAACGGCGGGCGAGGGCGCCCGCCGCCACACAAACTCACGGCATGGCTGCATTCTGGAGTCTGCTTCGTCGCGCCGAATGAGTCTTGCTTCGTGGCTCTGAACGACCCCTTCTCTCTACGCCCGGTAGACGGGAACACGCCCGCCACCCCGCACGGTTACTATCGATCCACACCATGGAGTCGATCATCATTCGCGGTGCCCGCGAGCACAATCTCAAGAACATCGACGTCGTCGTCCCGCGCAACAAGTTCGTAGTCTTCACAGGCGTCTCGGGGTCCGGCAAGTCATCACTCGCTTTCGACACGATCTTCGCGGAAGGACAGCGCCGCTACGTCGAGTCTCTCTCGGCTTACGCACGCCAGTTCCTCGAACAGATGGAGAAGCCCGACGTCGACTCGATCGAAGGGCTCTCACCGGCGATCTCGATCGAGCAGCGGACGACGTCGCGCAACCCACGATCCACCGTCGGCACCGTCACCGAGATCTACGACTACCTCCGTCTCCTATACGCATCCGTCGGCGTCCCCCACTGCACGAACTGCAGCCAGGAGATCCGCCCGCAAACGATCCAGCAGATGGTCGACCGCCTGCTGAAGCTATCCAACGGGACGAAGTTCACGATCCTCGCGCCGTACGTCCGCGGCAAGAAGGGCGAGTACCGCAAACAGATGCTGCAGATGGTGAAGGAAGGCTTCACCCGTGCGGTGGTCGACGGCGAGATGGTGGAGCTTGCCGATCCACCAGTGCTCGACAAACAGAAGAAGCACGCGATCGACATCGTGATCGACCGTCTCGTAGTCAAGGACGGGATCGCGCAGCGGCTCGCCGACTCACTCGAAACGGCAGTGCGCGTCGCGAAGGGTCTCGTGAAGATCCTCTACGCCGAGGACAATCGAGAGGAGCTGCTCTCGCAGAACTACGCATGTCCCGACTGCGGAATCTCGATCGGCGAGATCACGCCGCGGCTTTTCTCATTCAATTCGCCGTACGGCGCTTGCTCCGGCTGCTCAGGGCTCGGCCGGCTGCTCGAGATGGACGAGGAGAAAATCGTTCCCGACTGGACGAAGTCGATCAGCGACGGAGCGATCGCGCTCTGGAAGGAAGGCTCCGACAACTGGCGCCTCAAGCAGGTTCACACGCTCGCGAAGCATTACAAGTTCTCGCTTTCCACGCCGTGGAACAAGCTCGCGGAGAAAGTTCGCGACATGATCCTTCACGGTTCCGAGGAGAAGATCCGCTTCGAGTTCCAGGGATCCGAGAGCGCGTACTCGTACAACGGCAAGTACGAAGGCATCGTCCCGATGCTTCAGCGCCGCTACAAGGAATCGGACTCCGAGGATATGCGCGAGGAGCTCGAGCGTTTCATGACGTCGAAGAAGTGCCCCCAGTGCGGAGGGCGTCGTCTGAAGCCCGAGTCGCTGAGCGTCACCGTCTCCGGCCAGCCGATCGACAAGCTCGTCGAGCAGCAGCTCCGCGAGGCTGAGGGCTTCTTCCGCACGATCGAGCTTTCCGAGCGTGAAGAAGCCATTGCCGGAAAGATCCTGAAGGAAGTGCGCGACCGTCTCAGCTTCCTCAATGCGGTCGGCGTCGGCTACCTCACCCTCGACCGCAGCGCGGCGACCCTCTCTGGCGGTGAAGCCCAGCGTATCCGCCTCGCGACGCAGATCGGCTCGAAGCTGATGGGCGTGCTCTACGTCCTCGACGAGCCGTCCATCGGATTGCATCAGCGCGACAACCGGAAGCTGATCGATTCGCTCCTCGAGCTGCGCGACCTCGGCAACACGGTGATCGTCGTCGAGCACGACGAGGAAACGATCGCATCCGCGGACCACATCATCGACCTCGGGCCGCGCGCGGGGATCCACGGCGGCGAGATCGTGGCTGAGGGATCGCTCGAACAGGTCAAGACGTTCCCCAGCTCGCTCACGGCGAAGTATCTGCGCGGCGAGGCGAGGATTGAAGTGCCGGAGCAGCGGCGAAAGGCGACCGATCAGAAGCTCGTCATTCGCGGAGCGCGGCAGAACAACCTCAAGAATCTCGACGTGACGATTCCGCTTGGACTCTTCGTTTCGGTCACCGGCGTCTCCGGCTCCGGAAAATCGACGCTCGTGAACGACATCCTCTACAAAGCGCTGTCGCGGCATTTTTACGATTCCGTCGACACGCCAGGTGAGCACGAACGGATCGAGGGACTCGACCTGATCGACAAGGTCATCGACATCGATCAGTCGCCGATCGGACGGACGCCGCGCTCGAATCCTGCGACCTACACGCAGCTCTTCACCGAGATGCGCAGTCTCATGGCGCAGACTCCCGAAGCGCGCATGCGCGGTTACGGGCCCGGACGCTTCTCGTTCAACGTGAAAGGCGGGCGATGCGAGGCGTGTAAGGGCGACGGGCAGATCAAGATCGAAATGCATTTCATGCCCGACATCTATGTCACGTGCGATGTCTGCTCCGGTCGCCGCTACAACCGTGAGACGCTGCAGGTGACGTACAAGGGCTCTTCCATCGCCGACATCCTCGACATGACGGTAGAACAGGCGCTCGAGAAGTTTCGCAACATCCCGAAGCTCGCGAACATCCTCCGTACGCTCGACGAGGTCGGACTCGGCTACATCCGGCTTGGGCAGTCATCGACGACGATCTCCGGCGGCGAAGCGCAGCGCGTGAAGCTGGCAAAGGAACTTGCGAAACGCGCGACCGGCAAAACGCTCTATATCCTCGACGAGCCGACAACCGGCCTGCACTTTGACGATGTGGCGAAGCTGCTGCAACTGATGCACGGGCTTGTCGATCGCGGCAACACGGTCGTGGTGATCGAGCACAATCTCGACGTCATCAAGACCGCCGATCACGTGATCGACCTCGGCCCCGAGGGGGGACACGGCGGCGGCTACATCCTCGGCACCGGTACGCCGGAACAGATCGCGAAGCTGAAAAAGAGTGAGACCGCCCCCTTCCTCCAGAAGATTCTGCAGAAACACGCAGCTCTGTCAGCGTAAGCATTGATGAGCCCCTGACTCTGTGTGGCGGCGGGCGCCCTCGCCCGCCGTCTAGGACGGGGCGGGGGCCAGAGAACGTGCAGCGAGCCTCAGCGGCGTAGCGCGGGCTTCAGCCCGCGGCTTCTCTTCCGTTCCCATCGAGCGCGTAGAATCACTGCATGAAGAGAGCACTCGTCCTCTTTCTCTTCCTCGCCTTCCCGCTTGCAGCCGACGATTGCGCCGAGCTGACACATCTCGGTGCCCTCTACGAGCTCCGCGCGTTGATGATGAAGACGTACACCTCGAGCTACGACATCAATCGCTTCGTGGACCGAAAGGTTGATGACCTCCGGGAGCCACTCGGCGACGGCGACTACAGGTGGGTCCGTTGGGTGCGGCCGTCAGGCGACGGGCCGGTCGACAAGGAAGGTCACACGGTTCTGGCGGTTCACGAGCGGGAGACGCCCGATGTTTTCGAAGCGACCGGCACCCGCGTCTTCTCCGTTCGCATCGCGGTTCCGCGAAAACGCTCGCTTCTCAAGGACAACAAGCCAATCTATGTCGGTGACGTGACGATCACAGCGGACGGAGAGCAGAAAGAGCACACGATCGGCCGCTGGATGAACCCTGACACGTCGCAGACGTTCGACCTGAGCGGAATCGCTCGCAGAGTCGCAGTTCGGATCGAAGCCGCAACATCGTCCCGCAACAGGCGCGAGGCGCTGGTCGAAGTGCAGATGCTGCAGGCACTCACCGAGGACGATCCGGCGAATCCGAACTACGGCGCGATTCGCTCTCTGAAGCGGATCCGCGAGGAAGCCGGCTCCACAGTGGTCGACGCGGAGATTGCCTCGCTCGAGCGGCATCTTTTTCCTGCAGGCGAGTCGATTCCGATTCTCACCCTCATCGCCGACCTCCGTCGCGCCGACCAGTTGATTCGCAGCGAAAAGGTCGAGGATCAGGACAAAGGCAACCGCCTGCTGAAAGAGACTTTCGCCCGCCTGCGTTGAAACGCAGGTCCGATGGCCCAGAAGATCTTCCTGCTTTCGCCCGCGAGCCTCAACGGCGTGCGTGCCAGGCAACTGATGTCGCCGCGCGCGAAGTTCGCCGCGGCGATGGAGTACCAATCGCCCGAGGGCGTGCCGATTGCGCGCGCCTTCGCGTTCATGAGCGCGCTCTACTTCCGCGGAAAGATCGCCTACTCGCTCCATTTCGGCGGAACCGAGAACACGTTCGTCATCACACCGGGCTTCGGGCTCGTCGACCCCGAATGGCGGATCACCGAGGAGCGGATGAAGGTCATGCGGCGGCCGGATGTCGACGTGCGGCGGCGGAACTATCGCAAGCCGCTCGAGCGCGACGCGAACGCGATCGCATCACGGCTCGAGGAGGACGCGCAGGTGATCCTCCTCGGCAGCGTCGCGACCGGCAAGTACGTCGATGTGCTCTGGCCGATTCTTGGTTCGCGTCTCCGCTTTCCCGGCGTGTTCGCGGGCCTCGGCGACATGAGCCGGGGCGGTCTGATGCTTCGCGCCGTTCGCGAGAATCGAGAGCTCGAGTACGTGACGCTCGACTCGCCACGCAGCCGCGCGCGATGATGGCGCGACTCTCGCTCCGGAGGTGAACCTGATGGCTGCGAAGCGGATCGTCATTCCAACGGACACGAACGAAGCGATTCTCCGTTTCGGCGACCGCGACGTGCGGCTCACGAACCTGAAGAAGATTTTCTGGAAAACGCTGAAGCTGACAAAGGGCGATCTGCTCCAGTTCTACGCAGATATCGCGCCGTGGCTGCTGCCGCACGTCGAGGATCGTGCGATGGTGATGAAGCGATACCCGAACGGCGCCGAGGGGGAGTTCTTCTACATGAAGCGCGCTCCGGAGCCGCGCCCAGACTGGATCGAGATCTGCCCGATCCAGCACGACGCGGGACTCGTCAATTTCCCGATCGTTCAGGATCTGCCAACACTCCTCTGGCTCATCAACCTCGGCTGCATCGACCTCAACCCGTGGTACGCGCGATGCGACGATACGGACCGTCCGGACTTTCTGCACTTCGATCTCGATCCTGGTCCGGGCGCCGATTTCAACAAAGTGCGCCAGGTCGCACTACGAACGCGCGACATTCTCGAGTCGCTGAAAATGCCGGTCTTCGCCAAGACGACCGGCTCCAAGGGGATTCACGTTTACATCCCGATCGTCCGCGGTCCGGTGCAGAAAGAGGTGTGGACCTTCGCGAAAGCGATTGCGCTCGAGCTCGAAGCGCGGCATCCCGACCTCGTCACAGCCGAATACCGCAAAGTGAAGCGTCCGCACGGACGCGTGCTCGTCGACTACAACCAGAATGCGTGGGGAAGGACACTCGCGTCGGTCTATTCGGTGCGGCCGACATCGCATGTCTCGATGCCTGTGACATGGGATGAGGTCGAAGGCGGTGTGAAGATCGATGATTTCTCAATCTTCAACGCGGTCGATCGCCTGCGCGAGGTCGGTGACCTCTGGAAGCCGGTCCTCGGCAGGAAACGCTTCGACCTGATGACGGTTGTCAGGCCCCCGAAGAAAAAAGCGCGGGCAAAGGCGTGAGCACCGCACGAGCTTCGAGACAGAGAGCCGCGGCCCCTCCCCCTCGCGATACGCGCAGGTACGCAGTCATCGCCGTATTGATCGCTTTGGCGGCGGTGTTCGCGTGGCGGTGGACCTCATCGCCGAAGATCAGGAATCTCGACTCTCGCGGCACGACGATCGTCGCGTTCGGCGACTCGCTCACCGCCGGTGTCGGCGCTGGACCGGGAGAGGACTATCCCGCCAGGCTGGCGGCGCTCGCCGGCGTCACGATCGTCAATGCGGGCGTGAGCGGCGACACGACCGAGTCGGCGCTCGCACGAATCGAGCAGGACGCGCTCGCGCAGAATCCGCGCATCGTGATCGTGGGGCTGGGTGGAAATGATTTTCTGCGTCGCGCTGCGATCGGCGACACCGAGGCAAATCTCAGACGAATCGTGCGGCAGATTCATGGCGCCGGTGCGGTGGTCGTGCTCCTCGGATTCAGATTTCCCACGATCGGTCCGAGCTACGAGGCAATGTACGAGGGGATCGCGAGCGATGAGAGTTGCCTGCTCGTCCCCGATCTTCTGGATGGGATTCTGTCGGATCCTTCGATGCATAGTGACGACATCCATCCCAACGGCCGAGGCTATGCGCTCATGGCCGAGCGGATCGCCGGGCCGCTTCGCAAGGTGATCAGTAGAGCCGATCGGAGTCGGTGATCACTACTTCGGCTGGCCGTGGAGGATTGCGGCGCCGTAACGCACTTTGCTCGCTTCCTCCAGTCGTACGCGGGAGAGATCGATGCGGCCCGGCTCGATCAGAACCACGACGCTCGACCCCATGTGAAAGGTTCCGAGGCGCTCGCCGGCATCGATCGGTTTCGGCGGCTGGTACTCGCGGCGGGTGGTCACTTTCGCCCCGCGGTTCGAGATGAAGGAGTCGTAGGTAACGGAGATCTGGCCGACGTTCGTCGCGCCGATCATCACCACCGCCACTGTCCCGAAACCGCAGTCGATGTAGGTCACGACGCGCTCGTTGATCGAGAATAGCTCGTCGACCGTGGCCATCGACCAGTCGTTGACCGGCCAGAGCTTTCCTGGGATATGCACGCTGCCGCGAACCTGGCCCGCGACAGGCGAATGAACGTGGTGATAGTCCTGCGGCGAGAGGTAGAAGTTGAAGAACGCCCCGTTGTCATAACGCGACGCGGAGGCTTCGTCGCCGAGAAAGCGTGCGAGCGTGTACGTCTTGCCCTTGATCTGTGGAAGACGGCCGCCGGTTACGACTCCGAAGTTCCGCAAGGTGCCGTCTACCGGACTTACGAGATCGCTTTCGATCGGACGGAGCCCCGTGCCGAGGTTGCGAGTAAAGAAGTGTCCGATCGATGGGTAGTGATCAAGCTCGTGCTCCGCAGCGCCGACGTCGATCTGGTACGTACTCGCGAACCACCGGACGAGGCGGCGTGCAAGCGGAGCAGGGAGCGGCATGTGGAGGAGGCGCCCGACCGCGCGGCTCAAGTGATTCTTCGGAACGAATCGTAGATATCGATACAAGCAGTGCGCCTCAGTGCAGGTCCCGCGCCTCACTCATCCTGACCGCGAAGGGTGGCCAGCCAGTCGCCGTCGCGATCGCGCGAGACTGTGACCTCCCACGGCTGGCAGCAGATGGGACAGTCCTGCACGTACGACTGGCGCGTGCCGCCGAGCTCGTCGATATCCACCTCGACATCTTCTCCGCAGTAAGGGCAGCCGCTGCTGATGAACATGGTCGTTACATTCTGAGCCCAAACTTCGCGGATACCCTCTGCTACGATTCGTCGCCGCTGCAACCTATGAAGAAAACTCCGCAGACGACATCGAAGGACTTTCCATCGCTCGACCTTCCAATCCTCCCGCCCTTTCCCCCCATGGAAGCGAAGCGGCAGGCGTCAGTCCCGACAGGGGAGGGCTGGCTCTTCGAGCCAAAGTGGGACGGCTTTCGCGCGATCGTTTTTCGCTCCGGATCGACGGTCGCGATTCAGTCAAAGTCGGGACAGCCGCTCGGCCGCTATTTCCCCGGCCTGATCGACGCGTTTCTATCGCTGAAGCCGAAGGAGTTTGTCCTGGACGGCGAAATCGTCGTGCCGGTCGAAGGGAGACTCTCGTTCGATGATCTTCTGATGCGCATTCATCCGGCCGAGTCGCGCGTCCGCAAGCTCGCCGAAGCGAATCCGGCAAGCTTCTACGCATTCGACATCCTGTTCGCAAAGAAGAAGCTCGTGCATGAGCTTCCGATCGAGAAGCGCCGTGAACAGCTCGAGGCGTTCTTCGAGAGCGCAGGAGTACACGATCTGATTCATCTTTCGCCTGCGACGACCGAGCGGAAGGTTGCGCTCGAATGGTTCAACCACTTCGGCGATCTGGGGCTAGACGGCGTCATGGCCAAGCGTCTTGGCGAGCCTTATCACTCTGGCGACCGCGAGGGGATGATCAAGGTCAAGCATCTCAAGACCGCCGACTGCGTCGTTGGCGGGTTCCGCTACGGTGAGGGGACTACGAGCGTGGCATCACTGCTGCTCGGTCTCTACGACAATGAGGGACGGCTCGTGCACATCGGACACAGCTCATCGATCAAGCAGGCAGATCGCGCTGCTCTCACGAAGAAGCTCAATGCGATGCGCGACGAGAACCCATTCGAAATCCGTGTGCCGGGTGGTCCGAGCCGCTGGTCGAGCGGCAAGAGCGGTGACTGGGAGCCGGTGCGTCCTGAGCTCGTGTGCGAAGTCGAATACGACTATTTCTCGCAGGGGCGCTTCCGTCACGGATCGAAGTTTCTGCGATGGCGGCCCGACAAGAAGTCGAAGGATTGTCTGATGGAGCAGGTCACGGGGCGATGAGACGTTTCGCTCTCGCTGCTCTGTTTGTTCTGACGTTTCCCGCAGATGCGCAGGTCGTGCGTATTACCGAGAAGCCGCGGGGACTCGTTGACGGGATCCTCCAGGTCCCGATCGCCGCGACCGAGCCGGTCGAGCGTCTCGCGCTTTTCATCAACGGGACGAAGTACAGCGAAGCGCGCGGGCGCAACGCGACTGTTCAGGTGAGCGTCGGCCAGTATCTCCGGCGCCTGCGGATGCGGGCTGTCGGCTACGACGTGGCCGGAAACGTCGCCGGCGAAGACGAGATGGTCGTCAACGATCCGCACCCGCCGTTTCGTGTGCGGTTGCAGGGTCCGGGCGAGCTGCCGGAATCGGGTAGCGTCGCGCTGAGCGCGAGTGTCGTCCGTCCCGCGGAGACCCGGATCACCTCGGTCGATTTTTTTCTCGGCGAGACGAAAGTGGCGAGCGCGGTCGCCGAGCCGTACCTCGCGACGATCGATCTGGCAAGTGTTCCGCGCGCCGTCTACGCGCGCGTCGTCGTTCGCGCCGCGGACGGCGCCGAGGCGAATGACGTTCTCTTCTTCGGCGACCAGCCCAACGATGAGATTGAAGTCACGATGCAGCAGATCCCGCTGTCGGTAGCCTCGGGAACGGCTCCGTTGCGCGCCGAGGATTTGAAACTCATTGACAGCGGCGAAGTGCGTGCAATCGATTCGCTCGTGCCGGCATCCGATCAGCCGCTCCACGTGATGCTGCTCATCGACTACTCCGAGAGCATGCTCGAGGAGCTGCCGGTGGTGAAGTCGGCCGCGCGCCAGTTCGCGCAGGCGCTGCTGCGCCCGCAGGATCGCATCGCCGTCGTCGGGTTCAATCAGCGGACGTTCTGGCTCACGCCGTTCACGAACGACTTCAGCTCCGTAGGCACCGTCATCGATCGGGTGAAGCCGATCGGAGAGACTCATCTCTACGACTCAGTGATCGAGATGCTGTTCGAGTTGCAGAAGCAGCCAGGAAGACGCGCCCTCGTGTTACTCACGGATGGAGTTGATCAGGGGAGCCGCTTCAAGCTCGACCACCTCGTGCATTACGCCCGCTATGCGGGCGTTCCTGTTTATCCGATCGTGAAGAATCGAATGCTCGCGAAGCTGATGCGGTTCGGCATCGGGCAGATCCAGGCGCGGCGTCTGACCTCACTGGCGCGCGACACCGGCGCTACGCACTTCATTATCAACAGCGAACGCGAGCTTCCCGCCGTCTACACGCGGATCGCCGCCGAGCTGCGTCAGCAGTACCAGCTCGTCTTCCGCTCCGAGTCCAGTATCACCGACTCGTGGCACCCGCTCGCGATCGAGTCGAGGGCAGGGCAACGGCTGCGGATCCCGAAGGGATACTTTCCGTGAGGAGAGCCCTTCAACATTCACGCTCGCCTCCCCCGACCCCTCGCCCCCTCCCCCGGCATGCCTCGTGAACACTGATCCTTCGTGACGCGCGGCGCCCCCCTCTTTCCTGAGCATAAGAAGCGCCACCGCGTGTATCGCGGGCTGAACGAGCGCCAGGAGCAGATTTTCAAGTGGACGGCGGTCCCGGTCGTTCTCCTGTTCGTGGCGGGATGGGTCGGGTCCATCGTGACGATCCGGAAGCAGTACGAGGAGGCGCGGCACGCTCAGCAGACGAGCGGCGTCACGGGCGCGCTCCCGGCCTCGTCGGCCACGCGCAAGATCACGAACGCGGTTTTCGACGGTGGTTCCTCGAAGACGGCGTACATGAATGACGCGATGCTCACGGTTATCGATCCGCTGCGCGGCGAGAGCGGAGCGCTGCGCTTCGCGACGCGGACTCCCGGATCCCAGATTGTTTCAGGCGCGCCAGACGGGAGCACGGCGGTGCTGACGGGTGGCGGGACTCAGCAGCAGGTGTCGCAGGATTTTTCAGCGCCGGCGAATCCCGGAATATACAAACTGGCCGTTCAGCTCGAGCAGGCGACTCGCACCATCGATGAGTTCAATCTCATCACGCTCGTTCCGATCTCCAACAAGCGAGGCGGAAAGATCGGCCTCTACTACCTCGGAAGCTGGCCCTGGGAATCAGGTGGTCAGCCGCGGAGTGCCTCGTACGCTCCGCCGGCGGGATTCATCGAGGTCACACAACAGAACCAGGACACGTACATCTCGAAGCATTTTCGGCTGCGGGATTTTCTGACCAAGGACCAGCACAACGTCTGGCCGAAGTACCTGCTCGTGAATTCGAAGATGATCGACAAGCTGGAGCTGGCGATTCAGGAGCTCGAGTCGCAGGGCGTGAACGTCGAGCACCTGCAGGTCATGAGCGGTTTCCGCACGCCGCGCTACAACCACAGCGGCGGAAATACGGGTGGGCGTGCGAATCTGAGCCGTCACATGTATGGCGATGCCGCGGACGTGTTCGTGGACAACGATCGAAACGGCCAGATGGATGACATCAATCGCGACGGCCGGGTGGATACTCGCGATGCCGAGGTACTGTCGCAGGCCGTAGAACGTGTCGAGAGAAAGCACCCGTCACTCGTTGGCGGGATTGGCGTTTATTCCGCATGCTGTGGTCACGGCCCCTTCACTCACGTCGACGTGCGCGGTTTCCGGGCGCGCTGGCGCGGTGAAGGTAATGGCTGATTGGACTAGGAGGATGAGAAGTGAGTGAAGTCGCAGGTGTGAACAAGTGTCCGGAGTGCGGCTCGTCCAGGCCCGATATGTCGAATGTCTGTCCGACGTGCGGCGCGCCTCCAATCCGCCCCGGCGACAAGAGGGCGATTGACGAGGAGGTGCGCACGCAGGACCTCGAGCCGTACGTGACGCTGCGCTACATCGCGCGGCTGTTCAAGGTGCTCGCAGTACTGATGGTCGTGATGATGATCGGCGAAGTCGTCACCGGTCTCGTGACCGACGCAGGCGAAGCATTGCCGACTCTCATCGCCGAGGTGACGCAGATGCTCGTGCTGGCGGGACTGATGTGGGGCGGGGGAGACATCACGGTTCTCCTCATCGACATGGGGCACGATCTCCGCGTCGCGCGCATCCTCCTCGGCCGCATCAACCACGAGATGCATCGGGCGGCCAGCGAGAAGCGTTGAGGCTCAAGTCATCCGGAGCGCAAGCGAGGGATCCGGGGCGTTCACAACTCCCCAGGTTCCTCGCCGGCGCGGCTCGGATTGACTACACCTGCACGATCGCGCGGGTCATCATGTCGCGGAACTCGCGGTAGATGTTCTCGGGCGGGATCCCGAGCTCGCGATGCGTCGCTGCGCGCTTGAAGAGGTGCTCGGCAGTCTTCTCGTCGAAGACGCGCGAGTCGATGGTTCGGCTGTTCACTTCGCAGAACGCAAAGACCGACGCGAGCGCGAGCCGGCGATTGCCGCCTTTGAAGGGGTGATACGACAGAAGCGCAAAGACGAACGCCGCCACTTTGTCGGCGAACGCGGGATACGCTTCGCGTCCCAGCGTCGTGATCTGTGGACGCTGCACCGCGTTGAGAAGTCCGAACTGCGACTCGACGACACCTGGCTGCGCCTGATTGCCGCCGAACTCCACGCTGACCGCTTTGTGCAACTCGACCAGATCCTGAACGGTCAGGTACCGAACGCTACCCTCAGTCTGTGAGCTTGCGGAAAGTGTTGGGATACTTTTTGACAGCACGTTTGAAGGCTGCAGCGACGAGAGGATTCGTGAAGCCGAAGCTATCACTCCCTGCAGCAGCCCTGGCTTTGCCGTTCCCGTTTTCTGCTTTGATGGTGGTGGCTTTGACGGTGCTGGCTTTGACGGTGCTGGCTTTGACGGCGACAGCTTTGATGGTGCTGGCTTTGACGGCGACAGCTTTGAGCGTGCTGGCTTTGACGGCAACCGCTTTGCCGCTGGTTTTTGAGCTGGCTTTAACGGGTGCGCTTTGCTTTTTGCCTTTGACGGCGACGCTGCTGCTGCTTTTCCCGCTTTTTTTGCCTGAGGCTTTGACGGCTTTCCTTTTTGCTTTGTCGCCATGCTTCATTTCAGCCCTCAGCACGCTATCGTAAGCGCGTTAAGTGATTGAGTCAATGAGCTTTAGTGGTATGGCGCCGCCGAACGGGTATTTCGGAAAGTAGTTCTGCGGCGTAAGTGACTCAAAGATCAATCACTTACATCCGCCCGCAAGTGCACCGTAGTGTGTGCATGCCGGGATGTGAAAAGTCTATACGGTCGTCTCTTTCGATGATCCGCGATCGCTATTCGGCGTCGCTCGCGACCTTCGCTGTCTCCTCGAACTCAGGCTTCGGGTCGAGCGCGAGAAACGCCTTCGCCTTCTCCGTCAGCGTGAAAGTCTCGCTCGAAGAATCGGTAGTGAGATAGCCCTTCGCGACGAGCGAGACCGCCGGAGATTCGCCGCCGCCGCTCGGATGTTTGATCGCCTTGATCGCGGCAACCGAAAGCGTGTCAGCCGGAATGCGGCGGAACTCCTGGAGCACGCGCATCTCCTGCGGGTTCATCGGATGCGGAAGAATGATTGCCATGCGTTGCACATTCTACGATGGCGCAGGCTTCTGGCATCGCGGACACCAGTACGTGCCGCGCGCGTCGCTTCCCTGTTTCCCGTATTCGATCGGCGTGCGGCAGCGGCGGCATGTGTCGCCGTGACGCTGATAGACCCAGAGCGGGCGGGAGCGATCGAGGCTGCCTGTCGTGCGCCGCTGCGCAGGTTCGCCTTCGCGCACATTGACCCGCAGCAGTTTCTCGGAGACGCGGATGATCTCGCGCAGAGTCGCATCAGGGAGCGTCTCGACTCGATCGAATGGATTTACATTGCAGACGAAGAGGATCTCCGATTTGAAGACGTTGCCGATGCCGGCGATTACGCGCTGGTTGAGCAGCACGTTTGCGATCTCGGCATCGCCACGCGCCCGGATCCGCCGGAATGCCTCGTCCGGGTCGAAGTGGCCGAGGAGGTCGGGTCCGATGCGGCGGAGATCCTCCTGCCGCTCGAGTCCGCGAACGTCGAGAAACTCGGCGACCGGGATGTTGAACCCGACCGCCACGAACGCGTCGGTCGTGATCACGATCCTCATGTCTCGCCGCGGACGTCGCCATCGCTCGTCCAGACGATAAATGTGCCAGCTCCCGTTCATCCGCATGTGCGTGCGGAGATGGAGACCGTCCGAGAAGTCGATGATGAGATGTTTGCCAGCGGAGAGAACGCGCTCGACGCGTCGTCCCGCGATCGGAGTCGAGACGTCGACCGCGGCGAGAGGCGCGAGCGCGGTCTCGAACCGTGTGACGACCCGCCCTGCAAGCGCCTGATGGAGCGTTCGCGCGGCCCGAAAGATCGTATCTCCCTCAGGCATGACGCCCCGCTCCCTCGCCCCTCGACCCGTGAGAGTCGACTCTTCTCATCTGATATCCCATCGCGGTCGCCGAAAATCCCGCCTCAGCGAGGAAGGGAGCGAGCGGGCTCTTCGCGGCACGCTCGTTGTTGATCTGCGACACGAGCAGCGCTTTCCTCGTTCCCGAGGTGACGAGCGACGCCAATTCGTTCGCAACGGCGCGCGCAAACGCGCTGCGCGCAGGTTCCACCTCGGGAAGAAACAGCACGAGCTGCTTCTCGCCGCGCGAGATGTAGCAGGCAAGTGCGCCGTTGACGAGGATCACGCGCGCGCCGGCGACGCGAGCGAGCCGCTCCGCGGTCTCCGGCCACTTCACGACGGCGCCGTACGGATTCGCGGGATCGGTCGCTGCGATCATGACGCTCTCGGGTGTCTCGGGCTCCTCGCGCAGCGATCGAAGAAGATCGAGAGCGCCGCCGCTCGCAAACTGCGTCGCGCCGAGGGCGGCGACGAAGTAGCCGCGCCGCACACGGCCGCCCTCTTCCATCGCCTTGAGCACCGGATAGACGGCGCTGAAGCCGCCGGAAATGCCTTCCGCGCCGGGTGCCTCTCGTGTCACCACGCCGTAGCGGCTGAGCAGTTGCTGCGCGAGCGCGGTAGCGTGTTGCGTCTCGTTCGCGGACGGTTGCGGCACGAGCGACCAGCGTCCCTGCGTCGATGCTGGTGCGACGCGACGTGAGCGATATCCGCCGCGCACGGTCCCTTTCGGGCGCGTGAAGGCGCGCATCGCGTGAAACGTGTCATTAGTCACGACACCGCGCCAGACGAGATCCCATAACGCGTCGACAGTCTCGTTGTCGAACCCGCCGACCGCGGCGTGAATCTGATGAAAGAACGATGCACCCGTCGTGCGCAGGTTCAAAACGATCTGATCCGCAACCGGATTGTCAGGTGTTGCGCCCGGCGGCGGAATGGCGCGAAGCATCGGCAGATGATCCGTCAGATAAACGGCGAGGCGTCCGTCCCTGTCGCCGAGCGGCTCGACACCGACCCAGACGATCTCGCCCGCCGCGCTCAACGTGTCGAGGTCCGAGGGCCGGTAGTCTTCGATTCGTGCCTGCAGAATCTCGCTCTCGAAAATCGAAGCCGGGATCGGATATCCCTGGAGTGATTCAATCGTCTGGAGGAGTGCCTCGAGTCCGCGGCGCTTCTTCGTCACTCCCTGCCACGATGTGAATAGCCGGCCAAGGACCGGCTGTTCGACGGGCTCGACCTCCTTGCGGAGCTTCGCGAGCGACCGGCGCCGGATCGAACGCAGCACTTCGGCGTCGCACCACTCGCGCTGCGTTCCGCTCGGACGGAACTCGCCCTCGATGAGCTTCGATCGCTCGACGAAGCGCTCCAGCGTCACCGTAACGACCGCGACGCCCATTCCGTAACGCCTCGCCACATCCTGCGGCGTGAATGGTCCGTGCGTGCGGGCATAGCGGAGGATGAGGTCGCCCGTCGCGTCGGCGACCGGTTCGAGAAACCGCTCCGCGATTCCCGATGGGAGCGGGATGCCGAGCGCGTCGCGATAACGGCTCGCATCCTCCGCCGCAATGAAACGCTTCTCCCTGGCGACAGTGATCGGGATGACGCGGCGCTGCTTCGCCAGCTCACTCACGGTGCTCTTCGCGTCGATCGTCGAGCGCTCGCCGATCTCTGCGACGGAAAGATCGCCAAGGCGGAGGAGAAGATCGTGCACCGCATCGACCGATCGCGCCTTGCGTGTCTCATCGAGATGCTGGATCTGCAGTTCGACTTCCTCGAGCGATGCGGGATCGAGCAGCTCGCGCAGCTCCGGCTCGCCGAGCAGCTCGCGAAGCTGGGTCTGATCGATTGCAAGCGCCTGAGCCCGGCGCTCTGCGAGCGGAGCATCGCCGTCGTAGATGAAGTTCGCGACGTATCGGAAGAGAAGCGATCCGGCGAACGGTGATGGCTTTGGAGTGTCCGCAGTGACGAGACGGATCGTCCGCTCGCGCAGTTTCCGCAGCGTCTGAATCAGCGCCGGAACGTCGAATGCGTCGCGCAGGCACTCGCGATAGGCCTCGAGGATCATCGGGAACGAGCCGAACCGCGATGCGACCTGCAGAAGATCGAACGCCCGCTTGCGCTGCTGCCAGAGCGGGGTTCTCCCCTGGGCGCGCATTCGAGGGAGCAGAAGCGCGCGTGCCGCTGCTTCGCGAAACTTCGCCGCGAACATCGAGCTCGATCCGAGCTGGCGGATCACGAGCTGCTCAGCCTCTTCCGGATCGGGGATGACCAGCTCGACTCGTGGCGGCGCGTCGGTCTCGGGAAAGCGGACGATGAATCCGTCGTCGCTCCACATCGTCTCGACGTCAATCGCCAGTTCTGCGCGGATCTTCGCCGCCGCGGCCATCGCCCACGGCGCGTGAATCTTCCCGCCGAACGGCGTGAGGACACAGACGCGCCAGTCGCCGAGCTCGTCGAGCACGCGCTCGACGACGACCGTGCGGTCATCGGGAATGGCGCCGGTTGCGTCGTTCTGATCGGAGAGGTACTGCAGAAAGTTCTCAGCGGCGAGCTTGTCGAGCGCGTGCTTCGTTGTGAGGCGCCGGATCGCCTCTCCGTGCTTCAACTCGCGGATCTCGCGCACCAGTTGTCCGATCTCTTCACCGAACCGGACGCTCCGCTCGGCGGCTTCGGCCTTCCAGAACGGCATCTTTCCCGGCTCGCCGGGAGCCGGGGAGACGAGAACGCGGTCGTGGGTGATCTCTTCGATGCGCCAGGTCGACGCGCCGAGGAGGAAGGTCTCGCCGGGGCGGCACTCGAAGACCATCTCCTCATCGAGCTCGCCGACGCGAGCGCTCTGCGCTTTCTCGGCGCCGGCGAGGAACACCCCGTAAAGCCCGCGGTCGGGAATGGTGCCGCCGTTCAGAATAGCGATCCGCCTGGAGCCCTGGCGGGGCGAAAGCGCATCTGTGACGCGATCCCATGTAATGCGCGGTCGCAGCTCCGCGAACTCATCTGATGGATAGAGGCCGGAGAGCATGTCGAGCAGACCGTGGAACGTGACTCGGCTCAGATCCGAGTACGGTGCGGCGCGGCGGATCGCATCGTAGAGATCGCCGGCGGTCCACGGATCCATCGCGACCATCGCGACGACATGCTGCGCGAGAACGTCGAGCGGGTTCCGCGGATAACGCGTCGGCTCGATTGCGCCGCGGTTCATCGCATCGGCGACGGCCGCGCATGCGATGAGATCGCCGCGGAACTTCGGAAAGATGATTCCTTCGCTCGTGGTGTTGACCTGATGGCTCGCGCGACCGATGCGCTGCATGCCGCTCGCGATCGACGGCGGCGCCTCAATCTGCACGACGAGGTCGATGGCTCCCATGTCGATGCCGAGCTCCAGCGACGAGGTCGCGACGAGCGCGGGCAGGCGTCCCGACTTCAGGTTGTCCTCGATCTCGATCCGCTGTGCACGTGCGATCGAGCCGTGATGCGCGTTGACGAGAGTCTCGCCAGCGAGCTCGTTGATCGCAGCGGCGAGACGTTCCGCGAGGCGGCGGCTGTTGACGAAGATCAGCGTCGATCGATGTTCGCGGATCAACTCGAGCAGGCGGGGATGGATCGCCGGCCATATCGAGGCGCGTTTCGGGCCGGCCGATGCGGGACCGCTGGCGATGCCGGTCACCTCGCCGAGCTGCGCCATGTCTTCGACCGGCACCTCCACGCGGAGCGAGAGCTTCTTTTTTTCGCCCGTGTCGATGACGGTGACGGGGCGGAACACCGGCCGCGAGCGGGTATCGGCGAATTCGTCGTGCAGCGTCTCGGTGGTGCTCGCCCGCGACTTCCCCTCCGGTTTCCCCTTGCTCGTGCTGCACCCGCCGAGAAAGCGCGCAACCTCTTCGAGCGGGTGCTGCGTCGCTGAGAGTCCGATGCGCTGCGGGGGCGTTTTGCAGAGCGCAGTGAGGCGCTCGAGCGAGATCGCGAGATGCACGCCGCGCTTGTTCGGGACGAGCGCGTGAATCTCGTCGATGATGATCGTCTCGACGCTGCGGAGCGCTTCGCGCGCGTTCGAGGTGAGCATCAGGTAGAGCGATTCGGGCGTCGTGATCAGAATGTCAGCCGGCTCGCGGTTGAAGCGTGAACGCTCTTTCGCAGGAGTATCGCCGGTGCGGATAGCGATCGCAGGAGTGATGAACGCGTCGCCGCGCTCGTGCGCCATGTTCGCGATGCCGGCGAGCGGCGCACGGAGGTTGCGCTCCACGTCGACCGCCAGCGCCTTCATCGGCGATATGTAGACCACGCGGCAACGCTCACTTTTCTGAGGCACGGGCGCAAACATCAGACGATCGAGCGCCCAGAGGAACGCGGTGAGCGTCTTGCCGCTGCCGGTCGGCGCGCAGATCAGCGTCCACTGACCGCTCGCAATCGACGGCCATCCGAGTTGCTGCGCGCGCGTCGGCTCGGGAAACGAAGCGCCGAACCACTCATGCACCGCCGGATGAAATGGCGCGATCGCGCCCTTCTTTCGTCCCTTCATGTGAGCTGCGTCGCTGGACAATCGTCCCTCCGCACTGCAAGATTAGCGTCAGTCTCCAGCGCAAATGCAGTGTGAAGGACGTGAATGCGGCTCAAGGTGCTCGGCGCCTACGGCGCGTCAGACGCTGAACACAATCTGACAGGGTATCTGTTGGACGATTGGTTTGCCGTCGATGCCGGTACGCTGACGTCGAAATTGTCGTTTGCGCAGCAGGCGCGGATTCAAGGCGTGTTCATCACGCATCCGCATGCGGACCACGTTCGCGATCTTCCTCATCTGATTCACAACCGCTTCAGCCAGAATACCGGATCGCTGACGATCTTCGCGCTTCGCGACGTCATGGATCTGCTCACGAAGAACGTCTTCAACGGCGTCGTATGGCCTGATTTCTCGAGCATCGGATCGCCGCTCTCCGGAAAGCCGATCGTACAGTACCGGGCGCTCGTGCCCGGTAAGAAGGTCGCCTTCAACGGGATCAGCCTGACCGCGGTCCCGGTCGATCACCAGATTCCTGCCGCCGGGGTGATCGTCGAAATGGGAGGGCAATCGATCGTCTTCACCGGCGACACCGGTCCAACCTCGGAGATCTGGAAGCGAACCAACAAGACCGAGAATGTAGTCGCCGTCGTGACCGAGGCCTCGTTCCCCAACGATCAGCAGACCCTCGCCGATGAAACTGCGCACCTCACTCCGCAGAGCTTCGGCGATGAGCTGAAGAAGATCACGACGGACGCGCCGGTTTACGCAAGCCACCGCAAGCTTCCCTTTGAGCGCGACATCGAGTCGCAGATCAAGAACCTGCGCGATCGGCGTGCGCGGGTGCTGCTGGAGAAGAATTACACGCTGTAGGTCGCTCCGGACGGCAACCCTGAGCGAAGCGAAGGGTCAACGGTGGCACCGCGATGACCCATCAGCATTGTCGAGGTGCCACCATGGATCCTTCGCCGCCTTCGCGGCTCAGGATGGTAGCTTTTCACACTTCCTCCTCACGGTAGACTCTCGTTCGAACCGACATGCCGCCTCTTTCCGCCATCATCACCACCTTCAACGAAATCGACTTCATCGAGGACTGCGTCCGTTCCGTCGAATGGGCCGACGAGATCTATCTCATCGATTCGTTCTCGACTGACGGGACCGTTGAGCTCGTGCGCTCGACGTTCCCGAACGTGAGGCTCGAGCAGCGCGCGTATCACGGCGCAGCGTCGCAGAAGAACTATGCGATTGACCGCGCGAAACACGACTGGATCTTCTACATCGATGCCGACGAGCGGGTCACGCCGCCCCTACAGCGGGAGCTGCAGAAGACGCTCGAAGGAAAGCTCGACTTCTGGGCGTATTCGGTCGGTCGCCGGAACTTCATGATGGGGAAGGAAGTGAAGTACAGCGGCCTGCAGCGCGACCGCGTCGCGCGCCTCTTCCATCGCGAGCACGCGCGCTATCCGAATAAGCGCGTGCACGCCGATCTGCTGGTCGACGGGCCGACGGGCAAGCTTCGCGAGAAAATGGACCACTACTACATCCGCTCCTTCGATCACATGATCGGAAAGATGGAGCGTTACGCGCAGTGGGGTGCCGCGCAGATGTTCATCGAAGGGAAGACCACCTCAGCCCGCGACATCCTCGGGCACACGTTCACAAAGTTCTTTCGCGACTTTGTTGTGAATGGCGGTTTCCTCGACGGTGCGCGCGGTGTGATCTCCGTCGGCATGCACGTGTACTACACCTTCTGGAAGTACGCGAAGTTGTGGGAGATGAACGAGCTCAAACGATGCGGCAAACCGGTTCCGCTGCCGAGTCTCGACGAGGACTCGGAACGGTGGGAGTTGCCGTGGGAGAAAAGTGAAGGGTGACGGAGGGCGCTCTTCGTCACTTCTTCTCCACGCAAGCCCTGACCGTCGCGACGAAATCCGCGATCTCGAACGGTTTTTTTATGACGGCGCAGATCGGAAACTCTTCGAGCTGCGGGATGTCGTGCACCGCGCCGGTGACCACGATGATCTTTTTCAGCAGCGCCGGATTGCGCGCCTCGAGCTTCCGGATCAGCTCGAGGCCTCCGTGCGGCATCTTCAGATCGAGCAGGATCGCGTCGTAGTCGTCCCGTTGAAGCATCTGCACTGCTTCGAGCGCATCGAGCGCGGTGTGAACGACATAGGACTGCCGGGACAGGACGTGGGAGATGAGAACCACGACCACCTCGTCGTTCTCGACGACGAGGATTTTCTTCGGCTGAACGTCCAACCGCGTCCTCCAGATATCCCTAGAAATGCGTTTACCGGGGGCAGGAGCATCGACATGAGTTATTTGATGCGAGCTGGACAACGGTACAGTTGAGCCGTCGTATTCCAAAATAAGTGGAAAACACCGAGAGGGGGAGGAGACGCCCTAAACAGGCATCTGGTCGGGTTGCGGCTCGTAATTGAAGAACTTGGTGATGTCGTTCCTGAAGACCAGCTTGAAGTCACCGATCGGACCGTTGCGCTGCTTCGCGATGATGATCTCCGCGATCCCCTTCTCCTCGGTCTCGCGGTTGTACACCTCGTCGCGATAGATGAAGCAGACGACGTCTGCGTCCTGCTCGATCGAGCCCGACTCACGAAGGTCCGAAAGCTGCGGGCGATGGTCGCCTGTGCGCTGCTCGGGACGGCGCGAGAGCTGAGAGAGCGAGATCAGCGGCACGTTGATTTCTTTCGCGATCGCCTTGAGGCCGCGCGAGATCTGAGAGATCTCCTGGTTGCGCGACTCGGTCTTTCCCTTCACCGACATCAGCTGGAGGTAGTCGACCATGATCATGTCCAGCGACGCTTCCATCTTCAGACGCCGCGCCTTCGCGCGCATCTCCATGATGTCCATCCCCGCCGTGTCGTCGATGTAGATCTTCGCCTTCGACAGCCGCGCCGATGCCTCCGCGAGGTCGCGCCAGTTCCGTTCCGACAGCATGCCGGACCGGATCAGATGATTCGATACTCCTGACTCGGAGGAGAGGATGCGGAGACCGATCTGCTCTTTCGACATTTCGAGCGAGAAGACGCCGACCGAGTAGAGCCGCGTAAGGGGAGCGCGGGGCTGACCGGCGCGATCGGGGATCGCGATCGATTCCGCAATGTTCATCATGAAGCTCGTTTTTCCCATCGAAGGACGGGCGGCGATGATGATCAGGTCCTGCGGCTGAAACCCCGAGGTGAATTCGTTGAAACGGTCGTAACCGGTCGGGATGCCGGTGATGAGCTGGCCGGCGCTGTGAATCTGCTCGATCGCTCCCATGTTCGCCCGCGTGATCGTCTCGAGCCGGACGAACCCCTTCTCTGTGGTCCCCTCGGCGATCTCGTACAGCGACTTCTCTGCGATGTTGAGCACTTCGGACGGCTCGCCCGGGGCGTCGAGTGCCGCTCGCATGACGCTGTTGCCCATGACGATGAGGCGACGCAGCGTCGATTTCTCTTTCACGATGCGCGCGTAGCGCTCGACGTTCGCGACGTCGGGGATCCCGTCGACGAGCGACGAGATGTAGGCGGAGCCGCCGACGCGGTCGAGCTCGGCGTGCTTCGCGAGCTCGTCCTTGAGCGTCAGCAGATCGATCTCGCGGCTCGACTCCGCGAGGCGGCGCATCGTGCCGAAGATCGTCCGATGTGCATCCTTGAAGAAATCGGGCGTATCGATCGTTCCGACCACGCGATAGAAGGCGTGGTTGTTGATCAGGATCGAGCCGAGAACGGCACGTTCCGCGTCGGTGCTCTGTGGAAGAGGCCGATCGAGTGCTACGTCGAGTTGTGCGGCTGGCATGGGACGAACGAGGTTTTAAGCCTCGATTTGCCTATTTGTGCGCATCAGCAGCTTCTACACAACGGAATCCGCAGGATTTCGACAGCGCGCGAGAAGACGATGACTAGAAGGTACCGCTCGGATCGCGAAAGTCAGAGAGTTTTCCACAATCAGCAGCGCGGTGCTTGACAAGGAAAAACGATGTCTACGCTGTGTGGAATCGACAGCAAAGCCAGTTTTGTTACTTACACTTCGCGGAACTCCACGCCGCGCCATCCGTCACACACACATTCGGAGGATCGATGAACCGCATTCCCATGATCGCACTTTTTCTCGTCGGATCGATGACCGCGGCCGCGCAGGAAACTGCGGCGCCGGAGAAGATCGTCGCGACGATCAACGGCGAAGTCATCACGCAGACCCGCCTCGACACGCTCTACAGGAGCATGCAGCCGCAGATGCGCGCGCAATACGAGAAGGCTGGCGGAAAGATGGCGTATCTCGACAACTACATCGCGAAGCGCCTGATGATCCAGGAAGCGATCAAGTCGGGTTTCGACAAGAAGCCGGAAGTGCAGTCCGCAATGGAGGCCGCGCGCGAGTCCGCGCTCTTCGATCGCTACGTTCGCGACTACATCGGATCGCAGGTCGTCACTGAGAACGACATCGCGAAGTTCTATCAGGAGAACAAGGCGGACTTCGCGACACCGGAGCAGGTCAAGGTGCGCCACATCGTCAGCAGCACCTCGGGAAAATCAAAAGAGCAGGCGATGGCGAAGGTCCAGCAGGTTGCCGCAGGCCTGCATGCGTACCGCAGGGAAGGGTCGCGCATTCTTCTCTCGCGTTTCTCCGAGGCTGCGAGGCAATCCTCCGAGGACGGCGTGGCGTCGGCGGGAGGCGATCTCGGATGGGTCGCGCGAGGCGCGCTCGACCCGAAGTTCGAAGCCGCCGCGTTCTCGATGCACGCAGGGGTCATGAGCGGGATCATCGAGACGTCGTTCGGCTATCACCTGATCTTCGTCGAAGAAAAGAGAGCGGCCGGGACGAAGCCGCTCGATGAGGTCAGGCAAGAGATCCGGGAGTATCTGCTGAGCCAGCGCTCGGCCGATGTACTCGAGACCGTGAAGCGTCTGACCAACGAGCTACGCGCGAGCAGCAAGGTCGCGATCTACCGCGAGAACGTGAAATAGCCGACGATCGCTGTGATGATCGCGGTCCCGGTGAGCCGCGGAGATCAGTCCAATCAAGATCTCCGCGATACCGAATACGACGAGGCCGGCGTAGCGGTCGCGCTCGTTTCCATCGTCCATCTGAACCTCTCGTCCGGCCGGTTCAGGTTTGATGCCTGCCGGCAGTTTCAGAGAGTCTCTTGCGAGCGCAGCTGGTGCTCGAGCAACTTCAAGTGCGTCATATAATCGCGCCGATCCCGAGAACATTGCATGCGTCACTGGTCCGCGCTTCGCGCCGGTACGGTCGCCGCGTTGTTGATGACATGGCCGCTCGCGGCGGCGATGAGCGACCGGAGTGTGGCCTTCGTTCCGTGGAAAGTGCTCGACCCGTCCAGCCCTTCGTCCGGCGCGCTGATGATCCTCTACTGGATTCCGTCGCAACCCGACGAACTGAAGCGCTCCGACATGGTCCACTCGAAGACCTTGATGGCGTACGCAGCGCGCTGCGTGGCGATGCGGGTCGTGCGCGCGGATGACTCCGTGCGGCTGGCGAGTCTCGATGTCAGTCAGAAGCTTCCGCTCGCGATCCTGGTTGACGCTGAAGGAAAGGTCATCGGCCGCCTGGGCGGTGGCGGCGCACCGCTTCGGTCATTGGATGTCGAGATGATGGTTCGCACCGCCTTCGACGAACGGGAGCTGTCGGCAGAAGCGATGCTCGATACTGCGCGCGCCCGCGTCGCCGCGGGAGATCGGATGAGCGCTGCGGATCTATACAGTCAGGTGCTCGCGCAACGATGCGCGTTTCCGCGGCTGGCGAAGGAAGCGCATCGAGCGCTGCGGAAGCTCGAGCGCTGAGTCATTCCGAGCGCCGGCTGCGGCGGCTCGGAATGACCCACCTACGCGGTTTCCGGAACCTGCTCGAGCATTCGCATCGCGTTCTTCCAGTGGCGGCGCGACTGGCGGACGTAGAGCTGCGAGCGTTTCCGCGTCTTGCGCCAGCTGTTGGAGACACCTGCTGCGCGCTCTTCCATGTGCTGGCGCCAGAGATTGATGGCCGTCTCCAGATGTGCGAGCGACTTGTTG
>JAENWF010000072.1 GCA_016650215.1 Thermoanaerobaculia bacterium | reverse complement strand
TCTAAAAGACATCGTGAAAGGCGGGATGAAAGAGCGCTTCGAGCGCCTGCGCATGATGGGGATCGAGACCATCATGATCACCGGCGACAACCCGTTGACCGCCGCGACGATTGCGCGCGAAGCGGGCGTCGGTGATTTCCTTGCCGAGGCCACCCCCGAGGACAAGCTCGCGCTCATTCGAAGGGAACAGGCCAAGGGCAATCTGGTGGCGATGACCGGCGACGGCACGAACGACGCGCCGGCCCTGGCGCAGGCGGACGTCGGCGTGGCCATGAACACCGGCACGCAGGCGGCGAAGGAAGCCGGGAACATGGTCGATCTCGACTCGAACCCGACGAAGCTCATCGAGATCGTGGAGATCGGCAAGCAGCTCCTCATGACGCGCGGCGCGTTGACGACGTTCTCCATCGCCAACGACGTCGCCAAGTATTTCGCCATCATCCCCGCGCTGTTTCTCGGCGCGTACCCGCAGTTGCAGGCGCTGAACATCATGCGTCTGTCGACGCCGCAAAGCGCGATCCTCTCCGCCGTCATCTTCAATGCTCTGGTCATCGTCGCGCTCGTGCCGCTGGCTCTGCGCGGCGTGAAGTACCGCCCCCTCGGAGCGGCGCGCATTCTCCGCCGGAACCTGCTGATCTATGGCCTGGGCGGCGTGATCATTCCCTTCATCGGCATCAAGCTGATCGATGTACTCCTGACCTTCATCGGTCTCGCGTGAGGTAATTATGAAAGAGCATGTTCTAACCGCAATTCGTTTGACGATCGCACTTATGGTGTTGCTGTGCGTCGTCTATCCCGCCGTTGTCTGGGGGATCGGACAGGTCGCTTTCAGAGACAAGGCGAACGGCTCGCTCATCGTCCGGAACGGCAAAGTGATCGGGTCGTCGCTGATCGGTCAGTCGTTCGTGTCCGAGCGCTTCTTCCACTCCCGGCCGTCAGCGGCCGGCAGCGACGGGTACGACGCAGCCGCATCGAGCGGCAGCAATCTCGGGCCGACGTCGCAGAAACTGCACGATCGCATCGCGCAGTCGGTCGCCGGCTACAAGGAGCGACGGCCTGCCGGGGGCATTCCCGCGGACGCCGTTACCACGTCCGGTTCGGGCCTCGATCCGCACATCTCGCCTTCGAATGCTCTGGCGCAAGCAGCGCGCGTGGCGCGCGCGAACGGAATGCGGGCCGAGGAAGTGCAGCAGATGATCAACAGCCACACCGAGGGGCGGTTCCTTGGCGTCTTCGGCGAGCCCCGCGTAAACGTGCTCGAGCTCAATCTCGCACTTGCGGGCAGGGCTCCGGCCGCACCGTGAAGGCAGCGGCAAGGCGGCGCGATCTGTGGTATCTGATCTCGATCGTGCCGTTGCTCCCGCATGGCGTGCGTTCGACATGCTGATCGCTTCGGACGAGTGAGCCAACACCATGCCGCGAACTACCGAGCCTCAGCGCGCCGATCCCGAGTCCCTGCTGCGGCTCGTCAACAAAGACTCGCGCCGTGGGAAATTGAAGGTCTACCTCGGGATGGCTGCGGGCGTAGGCAAGACTTATCGAATGCTGCAGGACGCCCACATCCTGCGTGGCCGGGGCGTAGACATCGCCGTCGGCCTCATCGAGACGCACGGTCGAATGGATACGGCCACCGTGATCGGAGATCTCGAGATCATTCCGCGCAAAGTCGTCGAGTACAAAGGCGTGAAGATCGAAGAGATGGACTACGACGCCATCCTCACGTGCAAGTCGGACATCGTCGTGATCGACGAGCTTCCTCACACGAATGCCGCGGGGTCGCGAAACGAAAAGCGATGGCAGGACGTCGAGGCTATTCTGGGTGCAGGGATCTCCGTGATGACCGCCCTCAACGTGCAGCACCTCGAGGGCGTGCAGGATATCGTCCGCTCCGCCACCGGCATCGACATCCGCGAGCTCGTTCCCGATCGCATCATTCGTGAAGCCGAAAGCATCGTCGTCATCGACCTGCCAGTCTCTGAGCTGCAGGAGCGACTGCGACAGGGAAAAATTTACGCTCCGGAGCAGGCGGAGCGCGCGCTGCAGAACTTTTTCCGGACTGAGATGCTGACCAAGCTGCGCGAGCTCGCGCTCCTTCAAACCGCGGACATTTCCATCGGGCCGTCCGCGACCGAAGGCAGCGCGGCGGCCAGGATCGCGGTCGCGTTGCCGTTCGATCCCGCGATTGCCCGCGCACTCATCTTGCGCGGCTCGAGGCTGGCGGGACGGATGAACATGAACTGGCTCGGCATCAGCGTGCGCCGGCGCCGCGACCGCGGCGAGTACAAGAGCTCAGCCGAGCACAGGCAGCTCGCCGATAACGTGCAGCTGGCGATGTCCCTCGGCGCAAACGTAGTGTTCGAGGAGTCGGAGGATGTCGTTGGGACGATCCTGTCGTTCGTGAAGCAACACAATGTGTCGCTTCTGATCGTCGGCCGCTCATCACGGCAGGGCATCGGAGCGCGCCTCGTCCGTGGGGTGTCCGATCAATTGAAGGCCCGCGCCGAAGGGTTCGATCTGCTGATTGCCGACACAAAATCCAGCGAACAGTAACGCCGGCGACACCGCGGCGAAGCATCGGCGCGGTGTAGTCTGGTTGGCGGTCCCATGAGTCCACTTTTTCCAACGACGCGGCGGAGCGTTGTGCTTGCGCTCGCGAGCGATGATCGCGAGGAGCGAACGCGCGCCTTCGACACGCTCGTCTCGCTCTACTGGCGGCCGCTGTACAAGTACGGGCGAATTGCCTCGACGCACTCACCGGCCGACTGCGAGGACACGACGCAATCGTTCTTCGCGCGGCTGCTCGAGAACGATGCGCTCTCGGGCTACGATCCTGCGAAGGGTGGGTTCCGCACGTTTCTGCGTGTTCTGTACGACCGCCACTCCGCGAATGAAGTGAAAGCCGCGGGGCGGCTCAAGCGGGGAGGGGGACAGCGGCAGCTCGAGTTCGCCGACGCCGAGGCGGAGATAGCCGCTGAAGCGCCGCAGACATCAACTCCCGAGGAGTACTTTCACCGGGAGTGGGTCAGGAGCGTCTTCGCGCTTGCCGTCGACCGGCTGCGCGAGGAGACCGAGCGAGCGGGAAAGCAGACGCAGTTCGCGATCTTCGAGGATTACGACCTCGACCACGCAGGCAAATTGTCGTATCGCGATCTCGCTGCGCGGTTCGCAATTGCCGAAACATCGGTCACCAATCATCTGGCGGCGATGAGAAAGCAGTTTCGAGAAATCGTGCTCGACATCCTTCGCGAGGCGACGGCGAGCGAGCAGGAATTTCGATCGGAGGCGCGCGCACTTCTTGGCGTGGAGCCATGACGCGCCTGTCGAATGACATGGTCGCGCATCTGCGTGATCTTACCGAGGCACCCGACCTCGGCGGTACGCGTTACGCAATCGTGCGCGAGATCGCTCGCGGCGGCATGGGCGTCATCTACGAAGCGGACGATCGCGAGCTGCAGCGCCGTGTCGCGTTGAAAGTTCTGGCACTCGAGGTCTCGTCTCCTCAAGCGCAGGCGCGCATCCTCGAGGAAGCGCGAACGATCGCGAGACTCGATCACCCGGGAATCGTACCGGTCCATGACGCCGGAGCTCTTCCCGACGGGCGAGCGTGGTATGCGATGAAGCTCGTGCAGGGAGTGACCCTGCGCGAGTACGCCTCACGCGATCACAGCATGGCCGACCTGCTCCGGATCTTCCTGCGCGTTTGCGAGACGGCCGCGTTTGCCCACGCGCACGGCTTCATCCACCGCGACATCAAGCCGGACAACGTGATGATCGGAAGCTTTGGCGAGGTATTCGTCATGGACTGGGGCGTCGCACGTCCCGCCGGAATGACGGGTGGTGCCGAGATCGCCGGCACTCATGGATATATGTCGCCCGAACAGGAGCGCGGTGAAGACGTCGATGCGAGCGCGGACGTCTACGCTCTCGGCGTGATGCTCGAGGCGATGACCGCACGACCTGCGCGACCGCTTCGGGCCATCATCGCGATGGCGCGCAATCCCGAGCGCTCGCAACGTTACAAGGACGCCGGTGCGCTCGCGGCGGACCTCGTTCGCTTTCTCGATGGCGAGCGGGTTGGCGCGTATCGGGAGGGGATGATCGGTGCGCTCACACGGTTGATCTCAAAGCATCGCGCCCTCGTCGGCCTCGTCGCCGCGTATCTCGTGATGCGCGCGATCATTCTCTTGTGGGGTCGGGTTTAAAGGATTTCTGCGCAACGTTGAATCAGCACGCGGAGGAGTAATCGCAATGAACAAAATACTCGTAGGTGTGATCCTTGGTGCCGTCCTCGGCGTGTTTGACGGCTTGACCGCGTGGTTCACGCCAGAAGTGCGTCCGGTGATCCTTCAGGTCGTGATCGGATCGACGATCAAAGGGGTGATTGCCGGTGCGTTGGCGGGATGGTTCGCGCGCAAGGTCAACAATCTCTGGGCCGGAATCGCCCTCGGTCTCGTCGTCGGACTCGCGCTCGCGTACTGGGTGGCGGCGATGCAAGGCAAGTACTACTTCGAGATCATGCTTCCGGGCGGAACGGTTGGCGCGATCCTCGGCTGGGCTACGCAGCGCTACGGAAAGCGAACTGTCGCCGAGAACTACGCGACGTAAACCGTCTTGATGTTCACGAACTCGCGGATGCCGAAGACGCCGAGCTCGCGGCCGAAACCGGAGCGTTTGGTCCCGCCGAACGGCAGCCGCGGATCGGATGCGACCATCGCGTTGACGAAGACCTGACCCGACTCGATTCCGGCGACGAAGAGCTCTCGCTCGCCGGAATCGTGGGTCCAGACGCTGGCGCCGAGTCCGAACTCGGTCGCGTTCGCGAGATCGATCGCCTCGGCGACGGTTGCTACGCGGAAGAGCGATGCGACCGGGCCGAATGTCTCCTCTGCAAACGCCGGCGCGCTGCGCGGTATGTTGCTCAGGACGGTCGGCTCGAAAAAGTTTCCTCTACCCGGCACGCGCTTTCCGCCGGTGAGGAGAGTGGCGCCGGCGGCAACGCTCTCGCGGACCTGCTTTTCGAGATCATCGACGAGCTGCGGCATCGCGAGAGGCCCGATGTCGGTGTTCTCGTCGAGCGGATCGCCGATGCGTAGTGCCTTCATCGAGGCGACGAACTGCTTCTCGAATGCGTCGGCGATCTCCTCGTGGATAATGAATCGCTTCGCCGCGATGCACGACTGGCCGTTGTTGATCGTGCGCGCCTTCACCGCGACGCTGATAGCCTTCGCGAGATCGGCGGACGGCATTACGATGAATGGGTCGCTCCCGCCGAGCTCGAGGACGCTTTTTTTGATCTGTTTCGCCGCAATGCTCGCGACACTTGCGCCGGCCTGCTCGCTGCCGGTGAGCGTGGCAGCTTTGACGCGCGGATCCTCGAGGATCGTGCGGACGAGATCCGCGCCGATCAACAGTGTTTGAAATTCATCGTGATCGAATCCTGCATCGCGGAGCACCTGCTCGATCGCCAGCGCTGAACGCGGAACGTTGGACGAGTGTTTGAGGAGTGCTGCATTTCCAGCCATGAGCGCAGGAGCTGCGAATCGAAACACCTGCCAGAAAGGAAAGTTCCATGGCATGACGGCGAGAATTACACCGAGCGGCTCGTAACGGATGAAGCTCTCGGATGCATCCGTCTCAACCCGTTCGTCGGCAAGAATCCGTTCTGCATTCCCGGCGTAGTAACGACATGTGAGTGCGCATTTCTGCACTTCGGCGATCGCGGCTTGCAGCGGTTTGCCCATCTCGATGGTGATGGTTCTTCCGTACTCCGGCGCGCGTGTCTCGAGCAGGTCGGCGGCGCGTGTCATCCGTGCCGCGCGTTCGTGAAAGGTCCGCACCCGATTCAGTGCGAAGCCGTCCGCCGCACGCTTTACGCGATTCGGTATTTCCTTCTCTGCAAGTGAAGAGAACTTCTCGAGAGTTTCACCTGTTGCGGGATTGATCGTTGCGATCGCCATGACGAGCCGGATGATATCCTTCGCGAACCGCGTCCAGCGGCCCCAATTTCAATCTGAAAACGCGTTCTTCGTTGATCAACAAGAGGAGCCTTATGATCCGACCAAGCTTGAACACGAACCGAGCTCTCATCGTCATTTCCATGCTGTTGATTGCGACGATTGCGGTCGCGCAAACGTCCACGGGACAGCTCTCGGGACTTGTCGCGGAGGACTCGGGCGCCGCGCTTCCGGGGGTGACCATCACGGCGAAAAATCGCGACACGGGCGTCACGCGTACGACTGTTTCGAACTCGGAGGGTCAGTACGTCCTTCCACTCCTCCCCAGTGGAACGTACGACATTGTCGCGGAGCTCTCGGGCTTCCAGGCGATCCGGCGGCAGAACGTCGTGATCACGGTCGGGAGCGACGTCACCTTGCGCCTTCCGTTGCGGGTAGGTGTTGCTGAATCGATCACGGTTTCGGGCGATGCGCCGGTCGTGGAAGCGACCCGCTCGAGCGTCGCGTCGACAGTCAACGAGACGATGATCGAAAACCTGCCGGTCAACGGCCGCAACTTCATCGACTTCGCAGTGACGACTCCGGGCGTCTCGAAGGACGCGCGCTTCGGCGACATCAGCTTCGCGGGCCTTCGCGGCACGCTCAACAGTCTCGTCGTCGACGGCGCCGACAACAACAACACATTCTTCGGCCAGAGTCTCGGCCGCACTGGCGACCGGACCGCGTATCAGTTCAGCCAGGATGCTGTGAAAGAGTTCCAGGTGAACACGAACGCCTACTCAGCCGAGTACGGGCGCGCGGGCGGCGCGGTCATCAACGTCATCACCAAGTCGGGGACGAACAAGTTCGACGGAGGAGCCTTCTTCTTCTTCCGCGACCGCGATCTCCGTTCCAGGGATTACATCGAAGAGCTGAATAATCGGGTGAAGGGACCGTATCAGTTCGATCAGTACGGTGTGAGTGTTGGTGGACCAATCGTCCCTGACCGTCACTTCTTCTTCGCGAACTACGACGGCCAACGCAATACAGAGGCGAACACAATCGTGTTCAACGTCCCTGCCGGAACCCCGGGCGACGCGGAGACGGTCGCCGGTCTTGCGCGTCTGCGCGATCTCGCGTTCGACTACGAGAGGAAGCGCGACCAGGACGTTTTCCTGATCAAGACAGATCACGAGATTCTCAAGAGCCACCTCGCGGTCCGTTACAACCGTCAGGACTTTGCCGGCGAGAATCAGGAGAGCAGCGGCGCGACCGTCGCGTTCGAGCATTCAGGCAATTCGCTTCGAATCGTCGACACGTTTGCAGCAAATTTCGCGACGCCGATCTCCAACACGTTTTTCAACGAATTGCGCGGGCAGTATGCGAAGGACGAGGAACCGGGAAGCGCGAACAGCGCGAATCCGGAAGCAACTGTCCGTCAGGGTGGCCAGCAGGTGCTCGTGATCGGCCGCAACTTCTTCAGCCCCCGCGAGACGACGATCACGCGGTGGCAGATTGCCGACAGCGCGACGCTCCTCCGCGGCAGCCACACGATCAAAGCCGGGCTCGACGTCAACAACGACGAGATCGAGAACTTCTTCCCGGGCAACTTTTCTGGTGCGTACACCTTCCAGACCATCGCGTCGTTCCAGCGAGGGATTCCGAGCGGCGCCAACGAACGCTACGTTCAGGCATTCGCAGGGCCCGGAACGACCGGCCCCCTCACGAATCCTGATCAGATGGAGACGGCGTTCTTCATTCACGACGAATGGCAGGCACGCCCCAACCTGACGTTCAACGCCGGCCTCCGCTACGACCTGCAGGATGTCGCGCAGCCGGAAGTTCGCAATCCCGACGCGCAACTCGCCGCCGCCGGCATCGACACGAGCGACATTCCGGTCGACTCCAACAACTTCGCCCCGCGACTCGGAGTCGCGTGGACACCGGCATTCAGCCAGCGAACCGTGGTGCGCGCCGGCTACGGCCTCTTTTACGGCCGCACCCCGGCGATCATGGTCGGCACGGCACATTCGAACAACGGAATCAACGTTCAGACGATCACGTTCACCGGCAATCTCGTGCCGACGTACCCGAATACACTCGCGACGATTCCGACCGGCGCCACGATTCCGAAGCCGACGATCTTCGCGTTCGATAGCGACTACGAGAACCCGATGGTTCATCAGGCGAGCTTCGGAGTCGAACATGCGCTCACCAACACCATTGCGGTCGGTGCGTCGTTGCTCTGGGTCCAGGGCAACGATCTCTCTCGCTCGACTGACGTGAATCTCGGAACTCCGGTCATCGAACAGATCCCGATCTCGACCGGTGGCACGGTGCCGGTACTCCGCTATCCGACCGCGCAGCCGTTTACGAACTTTGCGCGCATCATCGAGTTCCAGAGCACAGCGGATTCCGAGTATCGCGGCGTGACTCTCGATCTGAACAAGCGGTTCGGACAGAACTGGCAGGCACGTCTGGCCTACACCTACGCCGACGTGAAAGACAACAAGCCCGACGCAACGGCGGTCGTTCCGGAAGGTTCGGATGACGCGAAGTTCGCATGGGATCCAACCGACTTCGACCTCGAGTGGGGCGCGAGCGATAACGACATCCGGCATCGCATGGTGCTCAGCGGTGTCTGGAACCTCGAGTACGGCCAGGGCAGTGACGCCTTGTGGTCGAGGATGCTCCTTCAGGGATGGGCTCTCAGCGGAATCGTCAGCTGGCAGACGGGCTTCCCATATTCAGGGACCGTGGGAGTCGATCTCAACCGCGATCGAAACACCCGCAACGACCGCGCGCCTGGTCTCGAGCGCAACTCGTTCCGGACGGAAGATCAGCTCAGCATCGATCCCCGGATCAGCAAGGCATTTCCTCTGCGCGGCGACCTTCGCCTGCAGCTCATCGCTGAGGCCTTCAACATCACGAACGAAAGCAACGTGACCGGTGTGCGCACGGGCTACTACAACTTTGCAAACAACACGCTCTCACCCGTCTCGAACTTCCAGGAGCCGCTGGCGACATCAGGCGCAGCGGGCTCCGGCCCCCGCACGATTCAGCTTGCCGCGAAGCTGTCGTTCTAAGAAATCTCGACCACACGAGCAAGGGCCGCCAGAAATGGCGGCCCTTTTTTTGTGTCCGGCGAGAGTGCAGGCCAAGAGAGACTCTGTGTGGCGCCGCCGCCCCGCGGCGGCGTTCTGTCGCCGTCGGGACTCGATCGCCGATGAGTCAAAAGAGCGCCGCCGCGGGGCGACGGCGCCCACACAGAACCGTCCATTTCTTTCAAGTTGCTGGTGCGTCGTTCGCTTGCTGAAACTCGAGAACCTCACAGCACGTAACGCGACAGATCCTCGTCCTTTACGACTTCCGCGAGAACCCGCTGCACATATGCGGCGTCGATGATCACGGCAACGCCTTTCATCTCACTTGCCTCGAACGAAAGCTCGTCGAGCAATCTCTCGAGAATCGTGTGCAGGCGGCGAGCGCCGATGTTCTCTGTCCTCTCGTTCACCGTCGCCGCGAAGCGCGCGATTTCCTGGACGGCGTCATCCGTGAACGACAGCTCCACTTCTTCTGTCTTCAACAACGCCGTGTACTGCGTCGTGAGCGCGTTCTTCGGCTCTCGCAGAATCCGGACAAAGTCCTCACGGGTGAGCGAGTCGAGCTCCACGCGGATCGGGAAACGTCCCTGAAGCTCCGGAATCAGATCCGACGGCTTCGAGACATGAAATGCGCCTGCGGCGATGAAGAGAATGTGGTCAGTCTTCACCATTCCGTACTTCGTATTGACGGTCGTTCCTTCGACGATCGGAAGGAGATCGCGCTGCACGCCTTCGCGCGACACATCCGGCCCGCCGGCGGCCTGCTGTCTTCCGGCAATCTTGTCGATCTCGTCGAGGAAGACGATGCCGGACTGCTCGACGCGATCGATGGCCTCGCGAGCGACGTTCTGCTGATCGACGAGTTTCTCGGCCTCTTCGGCGATGAGAATCTCGCGTGCATCACCGACGCGCATCTTCTTCCGCTTGGTCTTTCCACCGAAGAGCCCCGGCATCATGTCCTTCACATTGATGCCCATCTCCTCCACGCCCTGCTGGCTGAAAATCTCGAAGGAGGGGAACCCCGAATCCTTTACGTCGATCTCGACTTCGCGTTCTTCGAGTTTGCCCTCGTCGAGCATCCGTCCCAGCTTCTCTCTCGTGTCGCCTGACGGGTCGGGAGTCGCGGCAATGAAGGCGGGCCGCGGAGCGCTGCGCTGGGAGTCGGGGAGGAGGAGATCGAGGATTCGCTCCCGGGCATTGCGCTCGGCGTTGGAGCGCACCGCGCGATTCTTCTCCTCGCGCACGAGCTTGACCCCAAGCTCGGTGAGGTCACGGACGATCGACTCGACATCGCGACCGACGTAGCCAACCTCGGTGAACTTCGAGGCCTCGATCTTGAGAAACGGGGAGTGCGTGAGCCGCGCGAGCCGCCGCGCGATCTCTGTCTTTCCGACGCCGGTCGGTCCGATCATGATGATGTTTTTCGGTGCGACCTCTTCGCGAAGCTCCGGAGGGAGCTGCTGGCGTCGCCACCGGTTGCGCAACGCGATCGCTACCGCCCGCTTCGCGGCCCGCTGGCCGACGATGTATTTGTCAAGCTCGCGGACGATCTCGCGCGGTGTCAGCCGCTCGGCTGACAGCTCGCCCGTCTGACCTGAGAGATGAATGACCATGAGTTAGAGAGTCTCAACGGTGATGTGATCGTTCGTATAGATGCAGATCGATGCCGCCACCTTCATCGACTCGGCGGCGATCTCGGAGGCGCTCAGCGTGGTGTGATTCATCAAGGCGCGTGCAGCGGCGAGTGCGAACGAACCACCCGAGCCGATCGCGAGAATCCCGTCATCCGGTTGAATCAGATCGCCTGTACCCGAGATCAGGAACGCTTTCTCATCGTTCGCGACGATGAGAAATGCCTGAAGCTGGCGGAGGTACTTGTCCATGCGCCAGTCCTTCGCGAGCTCGACAACCGATCGCTCGAGATTTCCGCGGTACTCCTCGAGCTTGGCTTCGAAGCGTCCGAACAGTGCGAACGAGTCGGCGGCCGAGCCGGCGAACCCCGCGAGAATCTTGTCATGGTACAGACGCCGGACTTTCGCGGCACCGTGCTTCATGACCGTGTTGCCGACCGTGACCTGGCCGTCTCCTGCCATCGCGACCTGACCGTCGCGCCGCACGCAGATGACGGTAGTCGAGCGAATGACGACTTCGTCCATAGGGACCCAGATCGTATCAGACGAACTCGGGGGGGACAGCGGATTCCAGCGGTCCGACAGTCGGATGCTCGAGCCTCCACGCATGCAGCATCAGCCGCGGCATGTTGATCGTCGATCGGTACCGCCTGTCGCCGGCGACCGGGTGTCCGATCGACGAGAGATGGATGCGAATCTGATGCGTTCGTCCCGTCTCGATCTCGATCTCGACGAGCGTGCCGTGCTCCGAGCGTCGGATCGGCCGCACGTGCGTGACGGCGGTCCTGTCGCGAATCGGGGTATCGATCGTGATGGATTCGTCGATCGCCCCCTCGACGAGCGCGATGTATGTCTTTCGCATCTCCCCCTCGGCGAAGAGTCGCGAGAGCGACGCCGCTGCAGACTGCGTTCGCGCAAAAAGCACCACTCCGCTCGTTCCCGTGTCGAGCCGGTGCACGACATAGAGTTTGTGCGGCGTGTTCTGACGCTTGAGTTGAACGCGCAGCAACTCCTCGACCGATCGCCGTGCCCGCTCACGATCGGGTTGCACGGCGAGTCCCGCCGGCTTGTCGACTGCGATCCAGGCGTCCGTGGCTTGAATGATCGGCAGCTCGGCCTCCGCGTCAACCATGACGATCCGATCGTTCGGCGCGACCTCGCGCGATGCGACGGAGACAGGACGCTCGTTCACGAGCACGCGATGTTGAGAAAGAAGCTCGCGGGCCTTGCGCCGCGAGATGCCGGGAAACCTGGCTGCAATTGCCTGATCGAGACGCATGAACGAAAAGATGACAGGCACGAATGCCTGTCCCCTTTAGTTTAGCGTCGGGTGGTGCAGATGCTTGCTACCCCTTTGCTCGTTTCGGCGCGGACACGAGATCGGCCCCGCCCTCGATGACCGTGAGCCCGGGAACGCCGATGCCGAGGGCTCTCCGCACTTTGGTCTCGATCTCAGCCATGAGATCGGGATTATCGGCGATGAACTGCTTCGAGTTCTCGCGCCCCTGACCGAGGCGCACGTCCCCGTACGAGAACCAGGAGCCCGACTTCTCGACGATCTTGTGCTCGAGACCGATGTCGATCAGTTCGCCGGTCTTCGAGATGCCGGAGCCGTAGCCGACATCGAACTCCGCCTGGCGGAACGGTGCCGCACACTTGTTCTTCACGACTTTGACTTTTACGCGCGAGCCGATGACTTCCTCACCTTCCTTGATCTGGTTGGTGCGGCGGATATCGAGTCGGACCGATGCGTAGAACTTGAGGGCGCGGCCGCCTGTGGTCGTTTCGGGGCTGCCGAACATCACGCCGATCTTCTCGCGGATCTGGTTGATGAATACCAGGCAGGTCTTCGACTTCGACACGATGCCGGTGAGCTTGCGAAGGGCCTGCGACATCAGTCGAGCATGAAGGCCGACGTGGCTGTCGCCCATCTCACCTTCGAGCTCGGCGCGCGGCACGAGGGCGGCGACTGAGTCGATGACGATGATGTCGATCGCGCCCGAGCGGACGAGCACCTCGGCGATCTCGAGCGCCTGCTCGCCGCTGTCGGGCTGCGAGACAAGGAGATTGTCGATATCGACGCCGAGTTTCTTCGCATATTCGGCGTCGAGTGCATGCTCCGCGTCGATGAACGCCGCGAGACCGCCGAGGCGCTGCGCTTCGGCGATGACGTGCAGAGAAAGAGTTGTTTTTCCTGAAGACTCGGGTCCGAAAATCTCGACGATTCGTCCGCGGGGAATGCCGCCGACGCCAAGCGCCGCATCGACGCCGATCGAGCCGCTCGAGATCGAGCTGATGGCCGCGAACTCCTTCGACCCCAGACGCATGATGGAGCCCTTGCCGAATTGCCGCTCGATCTGCGTGAGCGCAGACTCGGCCGCTTTCAGTTTGTCAGTTGGTACCGTGGTCATGTGCCTCACTCCTTAGTGTGAAATGAACCGGTGGAAATGCCGTCCGTAATTGCTGTTGCCGCCAAGAGAGGCGAGAGATGGATCGGCTGGACCCGCATGTGTGTGGTGAGTCGAGTGTAGCGTCGTTTTGCGACGCGTCAAGAACGAGAGTGAGCTGCTCTCAGGCGCAGCAATCATCACTCTACAATTCGTAGCGCGCTGCTATCCTGATCGCGCTTGAAACGCCACAGCCCGGCTGCCGTCGCGACGCTTCTTTTTTTTTCCGGGATGTGCGCGCTGATCTACCAGACGGTCTGGCTTCGCGAGCTGAGGCTCGTGTTCGGAGCATCCACATCGGCGACCGCGGCCGTCCTCGCGATCTTCATGGCCGGACTCGGCGCCGGCAGCGCGTTTCTCGGCAAACGCGCCGATCGTCAGGAGAATCCACTCGCTTTCTACGCGCGGCTCGAGATGATCATCGCGGCGTCCGCCGCGCTCTCGCTGGTCCTGCTCGTGTTCGTGCGCACGACATACATCGCGGCGGGTGGGTCGCTTCATCTCGGGATCAGCATCGCGACCGGCATCAGACTTCTGCTCGCGACGATCGTTCTCGGTATTCCGACCTTCATGATGGGAGGGACACTTCCCGCCGCAGCGAGGGCGGTGGAGACGAGTGAGGATCCCGCGCGCCGGCGACTCGCGACGCTTTACGCCGTCAATACGATGGGTGCGGTCGCCGGGACGTTGATCTCGACGTTTTATCTGCTCGAGACCTTCGGTAACCGGCGGACCTTGCTCCTGGCCGCCG
>JAENWF010000071.1 GCA_016650215.1 Thermoanaerobaculia bacterium | reverse complement strand
GCGCCGATGATCGTGCTCGCGATCACCGTCGTCCTCGTCTGGGGCATTCGCGAGTCGGCTCGCTTCAATTTCATCATGGTCGCGCTCAAGCTCGTCGTCCTCGCCTTCTTCGTGATCGTCAGCTTCAAGTTCGTAAAGTCCGAGAACTGGGTGCCCTTCGCTCCTAACGGCGCAACCGGCATCTTCACAGGTGCGGCGATCGTCTTTTTCGCCTACATCGGATTCGATGCGGTCTCGACGACCGCGGAGGAGGCGAAGAATCCGAAGCGCGACATGCCGATCGGCATCCTCGGATCGCTGGTCGTCTGCACCGTCATCTACATCGTCGTCGCCGCAGTATTCACCGGCATGATGCCGAATACCGCGCTGGTGAAGAGTCTCGGCAGCGAACAGGCCGAACCGCTGACGCTCGCGATGAGGTACGTCGCGATGCCCGGCTGGATGATCGGCTTCGTCGCCCTCGGATCGGTGATTGCGCACACGGCTGTCCTGCTCGTCTTCCAGCTCGGACAGCCGAGAATCTTCTTCGCGATGGCGCGCGACGGACTGCTCCCGCCATGGATTGCAAAAGTCCATCCGAAGTACCGCACGCCGCACATCGCGACGATCATTACAGGCGTCGTCGTCGCAATCTTCAGCATGTTCACGACGCTCGAGGGGATGGTGAACCTGACGAACATCGGGACGCTCTTCGCCTTCATGCTCGTCTGCATCGGCGTGATCATCCTCAGATACAAAGAGCCGGACCGCGAGCGCCCGTTCAAAGTGCCCGGCGGCGCACTCTTTCTCCCGCTCCTCGGCGCGATCTCGTGTGTGGGACTCGCGATCTATCTCCCCCCCGACTCGTGGTTCCGTTTCTTCGCATGGCTCGCGATCGGGATGGTCTTCTATTTCGGATACGGCATCAGGCACAGCCACGTGCGGCAGTAACGGTTTCGGAGTGCCGCACTCCGAAACCACCCACTTCTTCAACACCCGCCGCGAAGGCCGCGGCCTCGGCCACGCGGTACACTGATTTCTCAACCGGAGCATTTGATGAACGACAAGCCTTCGCCTGGGGGCAAGATTCTCAAGGGCTGCATCCCGCTGCTTGCGCTCTTCGGAGCGGTCGCAGTTGCGGTCTACCTCATCGTTCCGTCCAGAGTACCGCCGGGTTTCCGCGTGGCTGCTTCCGTCGCGGCCGCCGTGTTTATCAGCCTCGGGCTGAGCAGCTTCTGGAGTCTCGCGCGCGGATTCGGCAGCGGTGAGAAATCGCGCGCGGCGCTGGTGCGCAGGGCCGCAACCGGCGAAACGCCGGATGATAACGAACCGATTCTTGCCACCGGAACGGTCCGCTCGCTCTCGAGGCCGCTGGTGGCTCCGATCTCGGGCACCGAATGCGTCTCGTACATCTACAACATGTTTTACTGGACTCTCGACTCGCGTAGACGGCGGATCAAGGTCCCGGTCTACTGGGGTTACGCCTCGCAACCCTTTGCCGTCGACACCGCCTCGTCCCGACGCACCGTGCGCGCGATGCCACAGATGAAGCACTCTGCCGAGGAATTTCCGGGTTCCGCGGCTGTCGAGCGCGCCGACGCGATCATCCGGTCGGAGACGTTCGAGGAAGTCGATCCGAACCCGGTCGCGACGGTCGGAACGGTATTTGCCGCGGTCAACGAGATGTTCACCGACGAAGACGGATTCACGAGTCGCCATTGGAAGCGAAAAGGTGATGAGCGCGGCGCCGGCGAGCTGAAACTCGAAGAAACGGTTCTTCCTGCCGGCGCCACCGCCTCGGTGCTCGGGACGTGGTCCGCCGCGCGCGGCGCGATTGTCCCGGACCTGGGCTCATCCGGGCACATCGGCGTCAACGCCACGACTGGACCGGCGGATGAACTGCTCGCCTCGAGCGGTCAGCATTCGTTCACTTCATACCTCGTGACCGCCATCATCTTGACGCTCATCGGCGCCGGCATCGTCTGGTTCGCCGTCAACGTCCTCCCTGACAAGGTGCCATGGCGCGGGTCGTTTGCCACACTTCGACGGTTGCCATAGCATCCTGTCGTTCTGCGACAACCGAGAGTCATTTCGATTGGCGTCGCCTTGGCGATCCTCGTGCCGGCGGTCTCATTGCGCGCGAACGAGAGGTCCGAGGTTCGGGCACTTCAGACCGAGCTTCGCGATGTCGAGCTGAGGCTCGAGCAGATCAGGCGCCGCCTTCCGCACGATTTCGATATTGGCGCGGAAGAGACCTTCATCATGCAGACGGCGGCTGCGGCTCGGCTGAAAGTCCGCGTCAAGGCAGTGGAGGGAGCCGAGACGCTACCAGATGCGAATGGCCTCCCGTCTCCGATCCGCCTTCATCGAGTCGAGATTTCAGGACGCGGCGAGATCGGCGATCTCGAGTTTTTTCTGGAGTTACTTGAAAAGCGCACCTGGCGGTTGGGCGATCTGGACACGCTTCGCGTCAACAGGGAGAGCGGTGGCGCAGTCGAGTTTGCGGCGCAACTCGTTCTACCTTCATTCGCGATCGAGGACGTGTCCGGGCCCGGTGGCAATTACGTCGAGGCGCTGCGCCGAAGGCTGGCGAAGGAACAGGCGAACCTGACCCTGCTCGAGTCGTGGGCCAGGCGCAGCGAGTCGGGCCGGATGGCGGCGGCGCGCGCGCTGTTACGGTCCATTCCTGACGACGCTGCTGCGAAGGTGACTCAGGTTCGCGCCGGCGATCAGATGTCGCTGCGGGGCGCCATCGTCGGTGCGGCTGCCCGGGGAAAATTCGAAGCCGCCTTGCAGGACGCCGGCTTCGGCGCGAGCAGAATCACGATCGCATCCGAGGGCGCATGTCGTCCATTCAGCGTCGAAGTGCTTCCTGGAACCGTCAAGCCTTCGGTGATTCCCAGGAGCCTGAAAGACTTCGATAAAGGTCTCGCCTCGCTGTGCAAGGGTCCGGCAGCGCGATCGCTCGGCAGTGTCACCGTACGCGGGAAAGGGACTCTCAATGTCCGGCTGCTGAATGCCGACGTAGCCGGCGCATTCTTCGTCCTGCACGACGTGACAGGAGAAAACTTCATCGTCGATTCGAACGTGAGCGGCCGGATCAATCTCGATCTCGAGAACGCCAGTCTCCAGGAAACGTTTGCCGCGATGAGCGCGGCCGGTCTCGTCGTGAGCAACGGACCGCTGCATCGCGTTTCCCTCGCGACCGGAAGCTGGTCTCCCACACCTGAACAGACCTACACAGGTCATCCGGTTTCCTTCTCGATGCAGAACGCGGATGTTCGCGACGTGTTTTGCCTCTTTACACAGATCACTGGTCTTGGCGTCGCAGCTCCCGCGAGTCTGCGCGGGCGCACGGCGATCTTTGTGAAGGATCTTCCGTGGGATCGCGTAATCAGCGACTTGATCTCCTCGGTGGGCCTCACGTACTCGATCGAGGGCACTCGCGTGATCCTCGGCGCAGAGCGGCCCGGGACCAATGTGTGCGAAGCAGTAGCGCCGGTTTCTGATTCGCGGTTCGCGAGCCTCGTGCTGCCTCTGCCGTCGCTCGCAGCCTCCGATCTCGAACTGGCCGGAAGGGCGCGCACGGGAGAGGCGTGGAAGGCGTACGCATACGCGCCATGGCGGACCATGCACTCGTTCGAAGCGGGGCAACAACTGTTCGACGCGCGCGTGCGCTCGATCGGACCGTCCGGCGTTGCGTTTGAAGGCGAGTCCGGGAGAGTTTTCGAGATCCCGTTCGACCCTGTTCAGTGATCCGCTTTCAGGAGCGGCGCCGATCGAATGACAGAACTCGCCGTCGTCAGCGCTGCCGCCCCCCAGGTCTGTTGATCCGGCAATTGATAGTAGAGGTGTGATGGGGTCTTACCAGCACACGCCCGGCGCAGCTCCAACATATGTGTCGCTCGATACCTGGTTGAGCATGAAGTCCGCTACATCGGCGCGAGAGATACGCACAGACGTAACAAAGCTGCCAAGATTGCTTCCATGACGGTAAGCATTCCGCTTTTCTCCGTTGGTCAACACGCCCGGCCGGACGATCACCCATTCCACACTACTCGCGGATATCAGACTCTCTTGTCGCGTCTTATCCCAGAAGTAGAAAGGAAGAATGGCCGGGATGACAAACAGCGTGTAATAAAGACCCATCCGCCCAGCACTGTCACCGATGCCGAGAGACGTTTCGCAGACGAGCCGGGGCACGTGGTGAGTTTCCATGGCACGGAGTAGGTTTCGAGTGCCCTCGGACAGAATCCGGGCAGGATAAAAGTACTTCTTGTGCCCAAGCGCACAAATCACCGAATCCTGACCGCTGACCGCCTGTTCAACCGAACCATAGTCAAGCACATCACCCCGCACGACGTGCAGTTGCGGATGTTCAATCTGGAGCTTGGAGGGATTTCTGACAAACGCGGTGACCACATGTCCCCGTTCCAGCGCCTGCGTGACGAGTTGACGGCCAGTTCCGCCAGTTGCCCCTACGATTAACACTCGGGTGCGAGGCCGTTCAACTCCAACAGAAATTTCGTGCGTGGTGCGAACGCCTCGACGTGACAGGACGGCTGAAAGCGCGAGTGCATAGAGAATGAACAGAAGAGCAATGGTCATACGGGTCGTTCCCGAGCAATCGCCAGACCAGTCGCGTGTTCGTACGCTCGCAACAGGCGTGCGAGTTGGGCCTTTGTCAGAACAACACGTTTGTTGAGGCCCCAGGGGCTACGGCCCCTCTGATACTTGAAGTCAAGCCAGCCCGTCCGTGGAGTCGAGTGCCGAAAGGACTCCCAGAGCATTGGAAGATACTCGCCTTCCGGTCCAAGCCCAACGATGTGCTTTACGCTGATTCTCTCGGGATCGCCTCGCTGAAATCGGTACGTGATGCGCAGCGATCGGCGCTTGCATTTGCACTTGCGGCGCAGAAGGGCCTGATCCCAGCCGCTTGGTGCCAACTCATCCCAGATGAAAGCGGCTACGCTGCGCGACTCGCAGACTGTCAACCAGGCTGGCCTGTCGCCGCAGGAGAGGCACTGCCACCAGTATCTGGGCATGGAAGTTTGTACGCGAATCCAAGCTCACCGGCAGAACCCGCATGAGATCAAGTATACGACTCGCGACCCATGAGTCAGGACCGCAGCGCTGCAGAGCAGAATGATGACTTTCGACCGCGGCTGGCTCGTATCTTGTAGCAGCGCGAACTGTGAATTGGCTCGTATGGCTCGGCATCGCAGTCGTCATCGTCGCAATAGCCGCCGTGACCGGGATCAAACCGAAGGGCACGCGATCCGTGTCTCATTCCCGCATGATGGGAATCGGACGCATTGCTCTTCTGGCAATCGTCATCATCCTCGTCTACGTTGCGTACCGCGCACGCTCGGGCGGCTGACGCACTCGATTCGCACGACGGCGTGAGCGCGTTGGAAGCGGCGCTTCGACCCTCCGCGTAACCGATCGGCGCGAACTGCGCCTCCGCTGAGCTAACGACCGCGGTCACGTGACGCTGTGAGCGAGTCGCCGGATTTCAACCTTCAACCTTCAACATTGAACATTCACCATTCCCGTTTCTCCCGCGAAATGGACGGCAAAGCTCAACTTTGAACCAGGAATCCTCAATGTCGAGAGGGGCGTGCGCTCTCGGGGGAGTGGGCGCCGTGTGACAACCATCACAGGGAGCCGTGATTCTGCGCCCCGCCGCGAAGCGACGATGGCCTCTACATTGTGTGACGTAAAGAGATCGGAGGCATTATGCCGTCGCCCTACAACCTGGAAGTCGAATACAACTGCAGCGAATGCCGAGTCCGCGCGGATCGCCTTTTCTGCAACATGTCGGAAGGCGCGGTCTCGGTCCTCGATTCGGTGAAGTTTACCGGGTTGTACCCGAAAGGCTCGCTCCTGTTTGTCGAAGGTGAAGAGCCGCGCGGCATTTTCATTCTCTGCAGCGGCCGCGCGAAGCTGACGACCTCGTCAACCGAAGGGAAGACGCTGATCGTGAAGATCGCAGAGCCTGGCGAAGTCCTCGGCGCGAGCGCGACGATCCTCGGCAAGCCGTACGAAGTCTCCGCCGAAACCATCGAGCCCTCGCAGCTCAACTTCATCAAGCGCGGCGACTTCATGAAGTTCCTCGGCAGTCACGCCGAAGCATGCATGCATACCGCTCAGCAGCTCAGTGAGAAGTATCACGCCGCACAACGCGAGATCCGCAGCCTCGGACTCTCGCAGACGACCTCCGAGAAGCTCGCCCGTCTGCTGCTCGACTGGTGCGACCGCGGCGGCGAAGTGACAACCAAAGGCACGCGACTCAAAGTTCTGCTCACCCACGAAGAGATGGCGCAGATGATCGGCACCACACGCGAGACCGTCACGCGCCTCCTCAGCGAGTTCAAGCGCAAGAAGATCATTGAGGTCAAGGGATCGAGCATGTTCGTCCTCAGCCGTCCGCAACTGGAGAACATGGTCAGCGTCTGAAGCGCTCCCGGTTCCCCAGGTCGAGGCACGAGTCCGCTCGTGCCTTTTTCTTTGCCCGCATCACCAGGTCACGTGCGCCGGTAGCGAAGGTCACATGCTGGATTGAGTCTCCCCGGTACCTTCGATCCCGACGTACAGATCTCTCGAGGAAGGTGACCTGGTGGCTACACAACTTGCATCGATGCCGTTGAGCATGGCGACACCCGTCGTGGCTGACGCGCTTGCGCAGTTCGAGCGAAACGAGAGGCTTCCGGCCGGCAGAGCTCTGTTCCGCGAAGGCGAGGAGGCGGAAGGCGTGTGGACCGTTCGCTCCGGCGAGGTCGATCTCGTTTTCGCATCCGCCAAAGGTGTCGCGAGAGCGCTGCGGGTGGCCGAAACCGGCCAGATCCTGGGCCTCAGCGCCGTCATCTCCCGCCGCTCACACGACTGCTCCGCCACCGTCCGCCATAACGCCGAGCTCGGATTCATCGAGCGCGACCGATTCCTCTCGCTCCTCGAGCAGCAACCCACCCTCTGGCTCACCGTCCTGCAATTGATCAGCTCCGACATCAACTCCTGCTGGGACTGCTTGCGGAATCTGACGAAATGCTAGACGGCTGACGAGTGGCGGGTGACAAGTGCCGAGTAACGGCTTCACGCCTCACTCGTAACTCGTCACGCGTCACGCGCCACCCCCCGTGTGACATCCATCACCCGCTGTTATGACGTGCGCCATGGGGCGATGTTCGGGCGCGATTTAGCGTAGCGGGTGGAGGAAGTGCCCATGCCTGCCACCCCGGAAACCTCGGTCAACTATGCGATGGTCGACGGCAACGAGGCCGTTGCGCGTGTTGCCTACAAACTCAACGAAGTCATCGCGATCTATCCGATCACGCCGTCTTCGACGATGGGGGAGTGGTCCGACGCCTGGGCCGCGGAGAAGAAGCCGAATCTCTGGGGAACCATCCCGTCGGTGATCGAGATGCAGAGCGAAGGGGGCGCAGCAGGCGCGATTCACGGCGCGCTGCAGACTGGAACGCTCGCGACCACGTTCACCTCGTCGCAGGGACTGCTGCTCATGATCCCGAACATGTTCAAGATTGCCGGGGAGCTGACGCCCGCGGTGCTGCATGTCGCGGCACGCTCGCTCGCGACGCACGCGCTCTCGATCTTCGGTGACCACAGCGACGTGATGGCGGTCCGCTCGACCGGCTGGGCGATGCTCGCGTCGGCCAACGTGCAGGAAGCGCAGGATTTCGCGCTTGTCTCGCAGTCGGCGACGCTCGAGTCGCGCATCCCGTTCCTCCACTTCTTCGACGGCTTCCGCACTTCGCATGAAGTCGCGAAGATCATCGAGCTGAGCGACGCCGAGATGCGCGCGATGATCGACCTCAATCTCGTGTTCGCCCACCGCGCGCGTTCTCTCTCACCCGACCACCCGGTCGTTCGCGGCACCGCTCAGAATCCCGATGTCTTCTTCCAGGCGCGCGAGCGGGCCAACCGGTTCTACAGCGACTGCTGCGATGCCGTCGCCGATGCGTTCGAACGCCTCGGACGCATCACCGGCCGGACCTACAAACCTTACGAGTACTACGGCGCTCCCGATGCCGAGCGTGTCGTCATGCTGATGGGATCGGGATGCGATACGGTCGCGCAGACAGTCGATGCGCTGATGGCCAACGGCGAGAAAGTCGGCGTGCTCAAGGTCCGCCTCTATCGTCCGTTCGACACCGCGCGCTTCGTCAAGGCGCTGCCGAAGAGCGTGCAGAAGATCGCCGTCCTCGACCGTACAAAGGAGCCGGGAAGCAACGGCGAGCCCCTCTACCTCGACATCGTCAACGCGCTTTTCGAGTCGCAGCGCCTCGTCAAAGTCGTCGGCGGTCGTTACGGCCTGTCGTCGAAGGAATTCACTCCCGCGATGGCGAAGGGCGTCTTCGATCACCTCGCACAGGAAACCCCACGCAACCACTTCACCGTGGGCATCAATGACGATGTGACGCACACCAGCATCGCCTACGACCCGTCGTTCTCAGTCGAAGCCCCGGACGTCTATCGCGCGCTGTTCTACGGTCTTGGCGCCGACGGCACCGTCGGAGCGAACAAGAACTCGTGCAAGATCATCGGCGACGCCGGGCACTTCGCCCAGGGCTACTTCGTCTATGACTCGAAGAAGTCGGGCGCAGCGACGGTCTCGCATCTGCGATTCGGTCCGCGCCCGTTTCAGGCGCCGTATCTCATCAGCGAAGCGAACTTCGTCGCATGCCATCAGCCGGCGCTGCTCGAGCGCTACGAAGTCGTGCGCGAGCTTCTCCCGGGCGGCACGTTCCTCTTCAACGGTACGGTCGAGATGATTCCGCAGCAGGTGCTGCGGCAGCTCATCGAGAAAAATGCGCGCCTCTTCGTGATCGATGCGACGAAGGTCGCGCGCGAGAGCGGCATGGGCAACCGCATCAACATCATCATGCAGGTCTGCTTCTTCGAGCTGGCCAGCGTGATGCCCGTCGATCAGGCGCTGGCCGCGATCCGCAAAGCGATCCGCAAGTCGTATGCATCGAAAGGTGAGTCGGTCGTCGAGAAGAATCTCAGGGCGGTGGACAACGCGCTTGCAGCGCTGAAGGAGATTCCGCTGCCGAGCCTGTCTGCTGATGAGAAGGTGGTCGCGCTGCCCGCATCCGACATTCCGGCGTTCGTCAGCAACACGCTCTTCCCGATCATCCGCGGCCGCGGCGACGACCTGCCGGTCAGCGCGATGCCGTGCGACGGCACGTTCCCCGTCGGCACAACGAAATACGAGAAACGCAATCTCGCCCAGGAGCTTCCTGTGTGGGACACCGTCGCCTGCATTCAGTGTGGCAAGTGCGCGATGGTCTGCCCGCACGCGGCGATCCGCATCAAGGTGTACGAGGAAGACCAGACGAGAACTGCGCCGGCGACCTTCAAGTCGCTCACCCCGATTCACAAGGACTGGAAAGGCTTCGCATACACGATCCAGGTCGCGCCGGAAGACTGCACCGGCTGCACGCTCTGCGTCGATGTCTGTCCCGCGAAGAGCAAGATCACTCCTGACCGCAAGGCGCTCTACATGCAGCCGCAGGCGCCGATCGTCGAAGCAGAGAAGAAGAACTGGAACTTCTTCCTCGACATCCCGGAACTCGATCGCCGCAAACTGACGCCGGGACTCATCCGCAGCATCCAGACCGCGCAGCCGCTCTTCGAATTCTCGGGCGCCTGCACCGGCTGCGGCGAGACGCCGTACATCAAGCTGATGACGCAGCTCTTCGGCGACCGCGTCGTCATCGCGAACGCGACCGGTTGCTCGTCGATCTATGGCGGCAATCTCCCGACGACTCCCTGGACGACCAACGCCGACGGCCGCGGTCCTGCCTGGTCCAACTCTCTCTTCGAAGACAATGCGGAGTTCGGCCTCGGCTTCCGCGTCTCGATCGACAAGCAGGCCGAGTTCGCCCGCGAACTGCTGAAGAAGGTCGCGTCGAAAGTCGGCGAAACGCTCGCGCAGGAAATCCTCGACTGCGAGCAGAAGGATGAAGCAGAGATCTACGAGCAGCGCGAGCGCGTCGAAATGCTCAAGGAGCACATCCGCCGCCTTGAGCTGATCACGAGGATGCACAAGGATGATCCGACCGACGAGCAGCAGCTGCTGGTGCTCGCCGACTATCTAGTGAAGAAGAGCGTATGGATCGTCGGCGGCGACGGATGGGCGTATGACATCGGCTTCGGCGGTCTCGATCACGTGCTCGCGAGCGGACGCAACGTCAATGTGCTGGTACTCGACACCGAGGTGTACTCGAACACGGGTGGGCAGGCTTCGAAGGCGACTCCGCGCGCTGCGATCGCGAAGTTCGCCTCGGGGGGCAAAGTCACAGCGAAGAAGGACCTCGGGCTGATGGCGATGACCTACGGCAATGTCTATGTCGCGAGCGTCGCGCTCGGCGCAAAGGATGAGCACACGCTGAAGGCGCTGATCGAGGCGGAGGCCTACGACGGGCCGTCGCTGATCATCGCGTACAGCCACTGCATCGCGCACGGCATCGACATCGCGAACGGCCTGCAACACCAGAAGGCAATGGTTGACGCGGGACAGTGGCTGCTCTATCGCCACAACCCCGATCGCGCGGAGAAGGGCGAGAACCCGCTGCAGCTCGATTCCCGAGGGAGCAAGATGCCGGTCGAACAGTTCCTCCGGATGGAGAACCGCTTCAACCAGCTGCTCAAGACGGACGAAGAGCAGGCGACTAAGCTCTTCGCCGCCGCCCAGCACGACGTCGATGCGCGGTGGAAGATGTACAGCTACCTGGCGGCGATGAAGTAGTGCTCCGGTCATCCTGAGCGAAGCGAAGGATCAACGGTGGCACCGCCCCAGATCACGCCACCTGCACCCGCAATTTCTTCACGCCTCTGAGCAAGCGAAACGTGGCGGTTCTGTGTGGCGCCGCCGACCCGCGGCGGCGCTCTCTGAGTCATTGGCGATCCATGTTCCCGACGACCGCAGAGCGCCGCCGCGGGTCGACGGCGCCAGACAGAACCTTACCGCGCAACCACGCTCTCGGCCGGTCTTCGCGGCATCGCCTTCGCGACCGGCCTGACCGCGTATCCGATGCGGAGCAGAAGCTGTGGCGGGTGGGGGGAGCGGAGCATGGCCCATAACTCGCCACGCAGCGCCCCTACCTCGACCGGCTGGTTGAGGAACGAGTAGCTGATGCCGAGGCTTGTGAGCATGAGTAGCAGTCGCTCGAGGGACTCGCCGGCGCGGATGAGCGAGGTGCGGTCATCCTCGGCGGTCACGACGATCATTCCTGCGGCTCCCTGCGCGAGCGCGCGATCGTGTCGTGCCTGGGCCGGGCCGATGTCGATCTGCCGCATGAGCCACGGTCCGAGTGCTGAGATCGGTCCCGGGATCCCGAACGCATCGCCGCAGATCCCGTCGGTCGCAGAGCTGACATTCGGACGGATCCAGCGTGCGAACTCCGTGCGGAACGCGGGATCGGCCATCAGAGTTCGGTCGCCCTCTTCGATCAGCGCAGCGATCCGTTCGCGGTCATGCGTCACGACGAAGTGGAGCGTCTTTCCATGCTCGTCCATGAAATCGCAGAGCGCGGAGAGTGCGGGATCCTCGATCGTACGGGGTTCGAAGGGCTGGCGGTTCGTGCGGCGGGCGGTGATCGCAGGGAAAAGCCGCGCGAGCTCGGGAGCCGGCGAACAGGTTTCGCGGAATGCGACCGTTGCGACGGGAAGATCTTCTTCCTCGCGCGCCTGATACATCACGGTGGTCTCGTAGCCGAAGTGCGCCGCTGCGACGCGAAGATTCGCGATCGACGCGCCGACGCTCATGAGCAGTTCGCGATCGCGCGGATCGGCGAGAGGCAGGCGTCGCGTGTAGTCCGCGCGGACGGCGATGCCTTCGTCGCAGATGGCAAACGACCACGGTTGCGCGTTGTGACTCGAAGGCGCGAGGACCGCGTAGCGCAGAAGGAACGCGAGCTGCGCGTTGTGCCCCTCCACCTCATAGAACTCGCTCTCGTCGATCTGCCAGGGGGTGGTTCGAGGATCGAAGTCAGACATGGCTCGCCTCAGGCCTTGCGGCTCGCTCGTCTCCGCGACGCGCGACCGTGGGCGCCGCGGCGATGTACGCCCCGGGTTGATAGCTGCAGAGAGGATCGGATGCGAACAGGTCGCCGGTAACAGCGAATGCGCGCGCACGCGATCCGCCGCAAGTGCGGCGGAACTCGCAATGCCCGCATTTGCCTTTCAAGCTGTGCTCGTTGCGCAGTGACGCGAAGAGCTCGGCGCCGCGGTGGATCGACGTCAGCGGCTGGTAACGCACGTTTCCCGCGGTCATCGGAAGGAATGCGCTGATGCTGACCTCGCCCGTGTGCGAAATGAAGATCATCTCGTTGCGGTCGGTTGTCGCCCGCGCGTTCGCGATCTCGAGGAGCGCGGCATTCGCGCTTTCCGCGCCGAAGAACTCGTCGATCGAGCGCTGCTTCGCCTCGAGCGCTTTCTGCAGGAGGACGCGGCGATATTGGGGCGCTTCGAAGGTGCGAATCGCGAACGGAACCCGGTTATCGATCGATGCGAGCTGTTCGAGCACGCTCTCGACCTCATCGGCGTTCGGCGCATTGATCGAGCTCGAAGCGCCGATCGGGACCGTGAAGTAGACGTTCCACCGCTGTATGCCGAGTTCGGAGAGGAGGGAGGAGAGCGTCTCGAGCTCACCCATGTTGCGGCGGGTGACGAGCGTGTTGACTTCGGTCGTGATGCCCGCTGTGCGAGCCCACCGAGTCGCGAGCAGCGTCGTGGCGAACTGGCCGCTGATTCCGCGCTCCGCATCGTGCTGCGACGGCGTTGCCGAGTCGATGCTGACTGCGAGGCGTGTGAGCCCATTGATGCGTAGTTTGCTGATCGTCGCGCCGGTGAGCGTTTGTGTCGCGCTGACCGTCAGAGTCGGCTGAATCCCGCGCCGGGACGCGTAGTTGATGAGCTCGTAGATGTCGGGCCGCTCGAGGGGATCGCCGCCCGTGATGATCAGCTCTTCCGGTCCGAGCGCGACAACCTGGTCGATCGTCTTGTACGCTTCGTACGTCGAGAGCTCGAGCGGACTCCGGCGATGCTGGGCACCACTTGGGCAATGCAGACACGACAACTTGCACGCGCGCGTCAGCTCCCACATGACAATTCGGGCTCGATTCGGGACTTCCATGCGTCACCTCTTTAGATGTATCGATTGATGTCATCACAGACCGATGTGAAGCCCGATGACCACCCTCACACGGGCTTGTGACACCCCTCACGATTACGCCCATTGCGCTCCGCTTCAGAGTGTGAAGAACGGGCATGACGCCGGGATTCCTGCGATCGCGGCGTGGAGTTCGTGGCACATGGACGGGGCGTGGCCGAGGCGGCAGGGTGCGGGGGCACCGTCGATGAAGACGAGGTCGCTGACGATCTGCATGGCGCCGGCGCCGCCTGCGAGCAGCTCGCAGATGCGGACGAGCATCTCACCCCAGACAGCGTTCTTCATCCACGTCCTGTGAAGATCGGCGTAGCTGCAGAGCGTATCGACGTCGCCGCTGCTCCGCGCGTCGCGGGCGAGTTGGGCGACTGGCCATCCGCCGCTCATGAGGAACAGCGGTCCTTCTCCGACGTCGCGCGTGACGATGAACGCGGAGCTGCGCGTTGCGTCTTCGCCGGAGAGAATCGCCTCGCGCACGGCGTGTGAGCCGCTATAGCGGCGGCGGTTGTCGTCGTCGCGAATGGTCAGATCGCCGTCGTGCAACGCGATCATTTTCTGCGGATACGCATCCAGCAGCGGCTCGGTGACGATGTAGCGGTAGCCGGCGAGCAGGACGTAGTCGGCGCCGAAGCTCGCGAGGATCCCAGCGGTTTCCGTGTCGTATTCGGCACGCGCATTCAGATTGCGGAATGGCAGACCGTGTTCGGCATGAAACGGCTTGATTGGACGAAGCACGACCGGAACGCGTGCGCGCTCCAGCAGTTCCTGCTGCGCGAGCCGCGGCTCAGAGCCGAGGACTGCGGCGAGCTCGTAGACGCTGCCGCGGTTCGGGTCGGCGAGCAGCCGCTCGATCCCCGGCGCAGACGATGACGTCAGCAGCGCGATGCGCATCAGACGAGAACTTCGTCCACCTGCGCCACATGATCGAGCGCAGCGATGTCGCGTGCGATCGGATCTTCACCCGCTTCGGTCAGTAAAACCTCGTAGAGGCCGAGCGTGTCGAAGACGTCAGCGGTCGGGATCCTGCGGACTGCAAAGCCCGCGTGATCGATCACGTAGTCACCTGCGACCACGATCTCGGTGAGATTGTCGAGGCGGACCGTCCGCCGCGTTCCCCAGAAATCGACCACAGCTGTCTTTTCTTCGATGGTGATGATCTGACCGGGCACGCCGAGACACATGGGACACCTCCGTGTCCGTGAACGTTACGGCGTGGCTCACGGCGGCCCGATGACCGGGCGCACGCGGGCATGTGTCGGTCATCACACAGTGAGTGTGGGGGGCGTCAATGGCGCGCGCCCTCCGGCGGACCTACTGTGATGACGACAAGATACGGAGGATTTGCCCATGAGAGTTCGCGATGTCATGACCCCAAGCCCCGCCTCATGCGATGCGTCGACGAGCATCCGCCTGGCGGCGCGCCTCATGTCTGACCACGACTGTGCGGCGATTCCGGTGACCAGCGGCGGGAAACTCGTCGGGATCGTGACGGACCGCGACATCGCATGCAGAGCCGTCGCAACGAGAAACGACGCGCCGCAGCTCCCCGTCGCGTCGTTCATGTCGCAGCCAGTCATCGCCGTGTCGCCCGACGATCCGATCGAGCAAGCGATCGCACTGATGGAAGAGAACTCGATCCATCACCTCCCGGTGATGAAGACGGACGGCACCCTGGTCGGGATTCTGGCGCAGTCCGACATCGGCCGGCGCATGACGAACAGAGAATTCGGCGCGCTTGCGCGGATGACGTCGATCCGCTCGCGTTACGGCCGGCGGTTCGTGTCCGCACTTGTGAAGGCAGAGCACTGAAGGAGCGATGGAATGCGTGTGAACGAGCAGTTCTATTTCGAGCAGACCTGGAGCCACAGTCGTGATGAGGTCGCGCGGGCCGACGATCGAGCGGTGCTCCTGCCGGATGACACCCCCAGCCTCAGCTCCGACCAGAATGTGGTCGAAGAGCTGGGCGCGTCGTTCGGACTGCTCTACGACTTGGGCGAAGAGCTTCACTGCGGCGAGAAAGAGTTCGAACGCGATCGTCATCGATGGGAGCTCAATCCCGCTTCATCGGAGGACTACGCCGAACGGAGCCGCATGAGCGCCGGCTGGCGGTGGCGGCATTTCGGCCACTGAGCCGCATCAATCAAGTCAATCGTCCCACGCGCGAAACTCTTCGGTCACCGAGGAGTGAACCGCGCGCCGTTGCTCGCTGCGCGGAGTCAAGTTCAGCGAGCAAACCTGATTCGTCCGGAGTTCTATTCGCGCGGGATCTCGAGGCGAATTCCTGTGGCGTCGAAGTCGTACTCGCCGGTCTCGGTTTCGTCCTTTTGCTGCGTGACTCGCAGAAGGAGGTTCGCGACGTCGAGACGAAGCGGAAGCAGGTCGAGTTGCGGGAGATGCTCGTCGAAGGTGAAGGTTCCTTCCCGCACTTCGAAAAGGTGGAAGAGCTCCTTCTCCGCTTTCTTTCGGAGGAAGCGCACCATCTCCTCCTCACTCATCATCTTCAGATCGATCAGTGCTTTTGCGACCGCAATCGATTTCTCTTTCCGGAGCGCACGCGCCTTCTGGTGCATCTCCTCGGAGATGATCCCTTTCTCGATGAGCAACCGGCCGAGGGTGCTTTTGCTGTCGGACGAAGAGGAGAAGATCAGCGCGCCGTTCTCGAAGGCGAGTTTGTGCGTGATACCGCCGCTCACGATCTCGAGCGTTCCGGTCTTCTGGAACTGGCTCATCCACATGAGGATCTCGGGTACGGTCATCGTGCTCAAATCGCCCTGGAGCGGCATTGGGAACCTCCGGTTAGGAACTGGCAATTCTATGCGAGGCGTTCCCGAAGTGGCCTCACTCGAACGGAGTAGGGGTGGATGGAAGACGAAAAGCCGCCGGCTGAAGCCGGCGCCACGTCGCTTACGAATGCTGCCACGAGCCATGCATG
>JAENWF010000070.1 GCA_016650215.1 Thermoanaerobaculia bacterium | reverse complement strand
GGTGAAATGGTGCGCTCTTACCGCACCATTTCACCCTTACCGTTTGCACGGCGGTATCTTTCTGTTGCACTTTCCGTCGTGTCGCCACGCCTGGACGTTATCCAGCCTGCTGCCCGTGGGAGTTCGGACTTTCCTCCGTACCTTGCGGCACGGCGATCCCCCGATCCGCTCCACATCTCATCGTAACAGGAGATGGACGCCGGGGAATCCCACCGGAAATGCATTCCACTAAATTGCTGCGATTTATGGACTTAGAAAGAATGTCGGCAGGCCGACATCAAAAACTCTCGCGTTTTCTGTAGCGCCTCATCAGTATCAAAAATGTGATCACCACCAGCACGATCATCACTGCCACGAGAGCCGGCAGGAAGATCGCCACGATCGCGTTCACGAACGCGAACAGATCTTCGACGATCGAGAGAATCGGATTCGCGACTCCCGCGGTGGTCGCGGTGCTTGCGACACGCAGCGACGATTTCGCCGCGTGCGTCGTCAGTGCAGCACCGCCGGCGATCACGCTCGCGAGAATCACCCAGCTCTGCGGAAGATTGTGTGACGCCGCAGCCCATCCAACGAGCGCGCCGGCAGCCGGCCGGATGAACGTGTGCACCACGTCCCACACGTGGTCGACCGCCGGAAACTTGTCGGCGACAAACTCGATCGTGTAGAGCACGCCGACTACGATCAGCACCGGCGTCGACGAAAAGAAGTGCGCCATGTCGCCACTGAACGTCCCCGGCTTCAGTCGCGCGAGCAATCCGAAAACGAGCAGAGTCGCGTAGGTGTTGACGCCTGCGCCGAGTCCGAGTCCGACCGATGTGAGAAGTGTCATCATTGCGGTACCGTCACGACTGCCGGAGTTCCTTCGCGGAGGCTCGCAGGCAGTGAGCTCATCCCCTTCTCGGCTGCGGAGCGGGTTTCGTACCGGCCCCAGAACATCCGGTAGCAGGAGCGGCCCTTCAGCGAGATCGGGATGAACCAGACCGCGTCGCTGTTGCGCAACGCTTTCTGGACGTTCGCCGGATCGCAGACGATCGCGACCTGGACCGCGAAGTTCGCCCGAGGATTCGCGGCGAACTCGCGCGCCATCGCGTCATAGCGATCGCGTGTCGCGTCGCCCGTGGCTGCCGGCGGCGGAGGCGTGCCGCGCGGCGTCACGACCTGCGGCCTCGGCGGCGGAGCAATCGTTGCCGTGGTGGATGTCGTCAAAGCGGGAGCGGTTGTCGTCGCAGGCGGAGGCGCTGACTCGACGATCGTGGCACTCGGAACGCTCTCCGTCGTGGTGGTGGTCGTCGTCGAGGGGCTCGTAACCACGCGCGGCGGCAGAGGGTTGGTCACCGTCACAGGCTCCCGTCCGATCCACCACTGATAGCCAAAGTATCCGAGCCCCGCGAGGATGAAGAGCACCATCAGCGTCACGAGGAAGCCGTAGCTTCTCTTCGGCTTCGGCTGGGCGCGGCGCATCGGCTCGCGCGAAGACTGAGACTGAGGCGTTCTGATGGACGCCGGCAGTGGCCGCGACTCCGTCGCTTTTCTTGCTGCGTCGATCTGCGCTTCGTCGAATCCCCACTCCGGTACCTCGACGCGATTGCGATCGAGGTCGAGCGGCGGCAGCGACGTCACGAGCGGCGGCAGCGAAACGGCCGCAGGCGGAGGAATCACCGGCGACTTCATCTCGATGGTCGGCGCAATCTCGCTCGTCACGACGAATCCCGAAGGCGACGCGTTGTTTGCCGGAGCAGAAAAGTCCGGTATCGCCGCGGGCGGAGGCTCGTCGTCGAGCTCAAATTGCGGAGCGGATCCCCACGCGTCCGCCGCATCCGCCACCCCATCGCTCTCGAAACTCAGATCCGCGGGCGAAGAGATGACGCCGTATCCGGTCTGCGGACGCTGAATGAGCCCGAGGAGTGAGAGCGCGTGGAGCAACTTGTACGCGTTGAAGGTGTCCTGCTTGGACGCGGCCGCCACCTCGGCCGCGGTTCTGAATCCGTCGATCTGCGATGAGATCGCGTCGGCGTCTTCGTTCAACCCGAGCCGCGAAAAGGTTTGATCGAAGAGCGGGGTCTTTTCGAAGACGACACCTCCGCTCTCCAGTGCACGCTCGAATTTCTGCCGCTCGGTTTCCGTGACGGTCATCTCGACGATGAGTTGCGGCAGAGGGAAGATCGTCCCCTCCTCGCGCTTCGGCAGATAGTCGGCGACGATCGTGTACGTGCCGGCCGTCCACTCGCTCACCGAGCGGATGACGTGGATGACCTGGACGCGGCGCCCCCATGCGAGCTCTTTCCGGGTGATGAACCCGAGGTTCAGGAGCGCGTCGCCGAGCGTCTCGTTCTCTTTCCGCTTGGTTAAAGCCTGCTTGACGTGCTCCTTCGTCACCTTCCCGGCGCGCATGAGCATCTCATCGACGCTGTCCGCGCGGTCGTTCGTGCTCGCGGAAAGCACGTCTCCGCCTTTGAAGTAGATGATCTTGATGATTCCGTCGTTCTCGAATCGGAGCGCGCCGGTGAACTGCTGGCGCCACATGTCGATGAGACGGTCGATCAGATTGATGCTGGCGATTTCGCCTTCCAGATGCATGCTTCCCCCGCCCACCCTTCGCTCAGCTCTTCGGCCTTTGCTTTGTTGGGCACTTCCCGACTTTGCGATTATCGCGTCACACGCGTCATTCGCCAAGATGACTATGCATGCAACTCGTCGTAGAGCGATTGCCCGACCTTCCGCCCCAACACGCTGATGAGGTCCTGCGCCGATGCCTGTTTCACGCCCGACACGGTTCCGAATCGCTCGAAGAGTAACCGGCGGCGCTTGTCGCCGATGCCCGGCAGATCATCGAGCTCGCTATGCAGGACACGCTTCGATCGCCGCCTGCGATGCGATGAAACCGCAAAGCGGTGCGTCTCGTCGCGCACCATCTGCACGAGCTGGAGCGCCGGATCACGACGCTCGAGCCGGATCGGATCCTCGCGGTCAGGAACATAAAGTTCTTCTTCACGTTTTGCGAGACCCGCGATCGTGATGCCTTCGATTCCGAGACGGTTCAGCGCCGTCAATGCGGCGTTGAGCTGGCCCCGTCCGCCGTCGATCAGGATCATGTCGGGGAGCGGCTTCTCCTCTTCGAGCAGCCGCCGGTAGCGCCGGTCCACCGCCTCAGCCATCGAGCGAAAGTCATCCGCGCCGACGACCGTCTTGATGTTGAAGACGCGGTACTGATTCTTGTCGAACTTGCCGCGATCGAGCACGACCATGCCGGCCACCGAGTCGCTCCCCTGGATGTTGGAGATGTCGAACGACTCGATGCGCTGGATCTCGCCCTCGTGATTGAGCACCTGGCCGAGCCGCGCGCCGGCGATCTGCAACCGATCCTGCTGCGCCTTGCGGAATCGAGACTCGTGCGAGAGCCTTGCGTTGCGCGTCGCGAGCTCCATCCGGTCAACCCCTTTTCCGCGCTGCGGAACGCGGAGCGAGACCTTTCGAGCGCGCTGCGAGGAGAGCCACTCCACCAGAAGCTCGACCTCCTCTTCGATCGGAAACGGGATGAGGATCTCGGACGGAATGAAAAGGTTGTCCTGGTAGTAGCGCTGAAGGACTTCGCTGAGGAAGTAACCCGGCTGGTAGTCCTGGACCTTTTCCCAGAAGAGCTCGCGCCGGTCCACGACGTTGCCGTCGCGGATGACGAAAAGCTGCACGGCGATATCGCTCCCCTCTTCCCACAGCCCCCACACATCCGCATCTTCACCTTCGGCCGACGCGACCTGCTGCTCGGCCTGGACACGCTCGACCGTGCGGATGAGATCGCGGTAGTAGCGGGCGATCTCGAAGCTCTCGCTTGCCGCGGCCTTGTGCATCCGCTCGCTGAGCCGGTCCTGCAGCTCCTTCCGTTTCCCCCCTAGAAAGAGCACGACATCGTCGACCATGTCGCGGTACGCCTCAAGTGTTGTCAGTCCGACGACGCAGGGACCGAGGCACTGGTGCATGTCGTAGTAGAGACACGGACGTGGCAGCGCGCTCCTGCCGGAGACGATCTCGAGATCGCAGCTCCGAAGCTGGAACTGATCGGCAACGAGCTTCAGCAGACGGCGGGCCGTCCCGGCGAAGAAAGGACCGTAGTAGATGTCGCCCCTCTTCCGATCGACTCTCCTCGTGAACACTGCGCGCGGATAGTCCTCGGAGAGTGTGACTTTGATGTAGGGGTACGTCTTGTCGTCCCGGAGAAGAATGTTGTAGCGCGGCTGATGCGTCTTGATCAGGTTGTTCTCGAGCAGGATCGCCTCGAGCTCGTTGTTGGTGGTGACGAAGTCGATCGCGTCGATCTCGTTCACGAGCGTCATCGTCTTGGTGTCGCGCGCGCCTCGGCCGACGAGATAGGAGTTCACGCGATTCTTGAGGTTTCGCGCCTTCCCGACGTAGATGACCTCCCCCTCACGGTTCTTGTGCAGGTAGACGCCGGGCCGGTCGGGCAGCTCTTTGAGACGCTCTTTGAGACGCGCAAATCGATCCTGCTCCGTGGTCATTGGCGTGAGCATAAACCCGGGACGGGTGACAAACGTTCCTCGAGATGGGACGGTACGTTTCGTACGATGCTTATGATACGATCCGTACGGTCACTTGGGTGTCATTCAGGCAAGACTCTGCCGGTGCCCCCGTTGATCCTTCGCTTCGCTCAGGATTCGAAATCTCATGCGCCAGATCCCGATCCTCTCCGACCTCGAGCTCGCGATCCTCGGGCTCCTTCGTGAGGAGCCGCGGAGCGGCTATGCATTGCGGAAGGTATTCGCCACCGGCCCGATCGGTGACAGCCCCGGTTCGGTCTATCCCGCGTTACGCCGGCTCGCGTCGGGCGGACTGATCGCTGCGGCCGCCGACACGACCTCAGGCCGTGGAAAAGAGACGTTCCACCTGACCGCGGCGGGGAAACGCTCGCTTCGCGAGGTGCTGTCGCAGCGGTTCACGATCGCTGAGGTGAAGCGGAACGCGGACGCGGTGATCTTCCGCCTTCCCTTCATCGAAGCCGAGCTTGGTCGAGCCGCGGCATCATCGTTTCTCGCCGACTACGCGAGCGCGTGCGCCGCGGTCGCATCCGAACTGAAACGCGACCGATCGGCAGTCGCCGAACATGGTGCGGCGGTCTTCGCGGCTCGTGCGCGCTGGGCGACGAAGGCCGCGGCCGCGATCACCGGGCGACACGGCTGAGAAACTCCCCTGCCACCTCGAGGAATCGGTCCGACCATTCGTGACCTCCCTCAAACACGCACGTGTCGACCTCGGTCACTCCGCGGAGAAACGCGAGGTCGCGCTCGAACTTTTCCGCTGTGTACCACTCGTCGCGCGTGCCCCGGGCGATCAGTGCGGGAGGCAGCCTGGGGCGCGCCTCGATGACATCCGTCGGCATGTCGGCGCCGAGGCCGATGACACCGGCAGGCGAAGCCCCGGCAAAGGCTGCGGCGCGGAACGCCATCGCCACGCCCTGCGAGAATCCAAGAAAGACGATCCGGCGCTGGTTCGGAAGCGTGGCGAGGACTCGACGCACATATTCAATGTTGTCGCCGATCGCCAGCTCACGATCCTCGCTCGTCATCCATCCCGCGACGACAGCGCCCGTCTTCGCGAGATAGAACGGATGAAGCGCCTGAATCGCGGCGAGCGACCAGCGCTTGCTGTCCGGAAGGCGGCGCAGCGCCTCCATGTGAATCCCGGCTGTCTCCGCGTAACCGTGAAATCCGACGAGCAGCAATCCGTGCTCCCGCTCCTCGAACAACACACGGCCATGAACCGGGGCCTCGATCTGTCTCAGTTCCATGCGCGCGCATTCTGCCACTGTCAGATAGACTCGGCGCGTGCACGTGGTGATGGTGGTGCCGTGCTTCAACGAGGAGAAACGGCTCGATGTCGACGCGTTCCGCGCGTTCCGGCTGACCGACGCGCGCGTCGATTTCTGCTTCGTGAACGACGGGAGCCGCGACGGTACAGGGAAGCTGCTCGATGCGTTGCAAGCCGAGGATCCGCAAAGGTTCTTCGTCCTTCACCTCGAGCACAACAGCGGTAAAGCGGAGGCCGTTCGCCGCGGGATCGCAGCGTCTCTCGATCGCTCGCCTGACTTTGTCGGTTTCTGGGATGCCGACCTCGCCACTCCCCTGCGCGAGCTCGCGTCGTTCCTCGACCTGGTGCGCTCGCGCCCCCAGATCGAGATTGTCATGGCGTCGCGCGTCCGGCTCCTCGGCCGCTCGATCAGCCGGCAGCCTGCGCGTCACTACGTCGGCCGCGTGGGTGCCACGCTCATCTCGTCATCGCTCGGGCTTGCGGTCTATGACACACAGTGCGGGGCGAAGCTGTTCCGCGCAAACGAGACGATGCTTGGAATCTTCGCGACGCCATTTCTGTCGCGATGGATTTTCGATGTCGAGATTCTCGCGAGATACATCGCAGTCAAGGGGCGTGAGGTCGCCGCGCAAACCATCTACGAGATGCCGATCATGGAGTGGCGCGACGTGAAAGGCTCGAAAGTGCGATCGACCGATTTTCTGCGGGCCTTGCGGGATCTGTGGAAGATCACTCGTCGTAAACCCTGAGAGGCTGTGAACAATCCAACCCTGAGCGCAGCGAAGGGTCATCGGTGGCACCGCGGCAGTTCACGTCACGTGGCGAGTCATTGCACGATGGTCCCGGTGCCACCGTTGATCCTTCGCCGTCTTCGCGGCTCAGGATTCCCCCCACGGCCTACACAAAGATCCGCAGTTCCTTCAGTTCCTTGAGCTTGTCGCGAATCTCCGCCGCTTTCTCGAAATCGAGATTCTTCGCGGCATCCTTCATTTCCTTCGACAGGCGCGCGATGGCTTTGTCGATGTCCTCGTCCGCGACGAGATCGAGCCTCGACTTTGACGTTTTGCCCGGGATCTCGAAGTAGTCGAGGTTCGACATCTTGACGAGATCCGAGTTGACGGCCTTGATGATCGATGCCGGCTCGATGCCGTGCTCCTCGTTGTATTTCCGCTGAATGTCGCGCCGCCGGTTGGTCTCGCCGATCGCGTTGCGCAGCGAGTCGGTGAGCTTGTCCGCGTAGAGAAACGCGACACCGTTGAGGTGTCGCGCGGCGCGGCCGATCGTCTGCACGAGCGAGGTCGTCGACCGGAGAAATCCTTCCTTGTCCGCGTCGAGAATCGCCACTGCCGAGCACTCAGGAATGTCCAGACCTTCACGAAGCAGATTGATGCCGATGAGTACATCGTACGTGCCGAGCCGGAAGTCGCGCAGAATCGAGATCCGCTCGAGCGTCTCGACGTCGGAGTGGAGGTAGTTGACCTTGATCCCGAGCTCCATCAGATAGCGCGTGAGGTCTTCGGCCATCCGTTTGGTGAGCGTCGTGACCATGACCCGCTCGTTCTTCGTGATCCTCTCCTTGATCACTCCGATCAGATCGTCGACCTGGCCCTTGACGGGTCGGACGATCACTTCCGGATCGAGTAGCCCTGTGGGGCGGATAACCTGTTCGGCGTAGAGCCCGCCGCTCCTCTCCAGTTCGTAGGGGGACGGTGTCGCCGAGACGTAGATCACTTGATCGAGTTTCCCGAGGAACTCATCAAAGCTGAGCGGGCGGTTGTCGATCGCGCTCGGGAGACGGAATCCGTACTCGACGAGCGTCTCCTTGCGTGCGCGGTCGCCCCCCCACATGGCCCGTACCTGCGGGATCGTCTGATGAGACTCGTCGACGATCAGCAGAAAGTCTTTGGGGAAATAGTCGATGAGCGTCGGCGGCGGCTGTCCCTTCACGCGTCCGCTGAGATGGCGCGAGTAGTTCTCGATGCCGTTGCAGTAGCCAAGCTCCGCGATCATCTCGAGATCGAAAAGCGTGCGCTGCGAGAGGCGCTGTGCCTCGAGCAGCCGATCGTTCGCGCGCAGCTCGACGACGCGCTGATCGAGCTCGACTCGGATGTTCTCCATCGCCTCGAGCAACCGCTGCCGCGGCGTGACGTAGTGCGTTCTCGGGAAGACCGCGAGGCGATCGATCGGCGAGCCCATCGTGCGGCCCGTGATCGGATCGATGCGCGTCATCTTGTCGATTTCGTCGCCGAAGAACTCGATGCGCACCGCGTCGTCCTCGTACGCCGGCCAGAGCTCGAGAACGTCGCCGCGCACCCGGAACGAACCGCGCGAGAGATCGTACGGCGTCCGCTCGTACTGCATCTCCGTGAGTTTGCGGAGATATTCGGTCATCGGCTTGTCGATCCCCTTCTCGAAGAAGAGGAGCATCCCGTAGTAGAGCTCTGGCTCGCCGATGCCGTAGATGCAGGAGACCGAAGCAACGATGATGACGTCGCGGCGCTCGAACAGCGCTTTCGTGGCGGAGAGACGAAGTTTGTCGATCTCGTCGTTTTTCGTCATCTCCTTCTCGATGTAGAGATCCGACTGCGGAATGTACGCCTCGGGCTGGTAGTAGTCGTAGTACGACACGAAGTACTCGGCTCGATTCTCGGGAAAGAAGTTCTTGAACTCCTGGTAGAGCTGCGCGGCGAGAGTCTTGTTGTGGCTGAGGACGAGCGTCGGGCGATTGATCGCCTCGATCACCTTTGCCACCGAGAACGTTTTTCCCGAGCCGGTGACGCCGAGAAGGACCTGATCCTTGACGCCTGCGCGCACGCCCTCGATCAACTGTGCGATCGCCGTCGGTTGATCGCCCTGCGGCTCGAAGTGGCTGGCGAGTTTGAAGTTCATTTCCGTTCGACCGTGGTAAACCGGGCCGTTAGACGGTTGGACGTTTACCGGTTAGACGGTTACCTTTTACCGGACTCCGCGACTTCCGCGCTGCAACCGTCAGTTCGCCGAGCTCGGCCGCCGTCACCTTCTCATCGCTGACCGCCTTCTGCATCGCCTTGAGGAACGGCTGGACGTTCTGCACGACAACCTGTCCATTGCGCAACCCTTCGCGCATCCGCTTCACTTCGTCCTCGAACTGCTGCTTCAGCTGGGGAGTGACATCGGCGGCGATCATTGGCCGAAGCTCGCCAAGCGTCGTTCCCATCACGAAGTCGATCACCTGCCCGAGGCGTGGGCCGTTGAGGAGCGCGCCACCTGCGAAGAGGATGCCGAGAAAGATCGCGGCGGCGGTCCCGCAACCCCACGGTACCCATTTAGGGAAGACCGGTCTGACCTCTGACAAAGGGGCCGTGTAGTAGTCGGCGGGAAGTCTGAGGGAATGCTTTGTCTCGGTCGGCGCTGCATTTGCAGTCGCTGGATCGTCGAAATTTCCGGTGGGCATCGAGCGCGAAGAATGTATCATGAGCGCCGGTCCGACACGGTGATGGAGGGGACGACTCGGCAATGGCTGCGCTGTCAAAAGTGACTGTTCTAATTCTGGACGACAACCCGCTCGTGTTGAAGCTGGGGCGTGCTCTGCTCGAGCGCGAAGGCTGCACGGTTCTGACGGCGTCGAGCTGGATCGAGTTCAATCACGTGCTCGCCGGCAACACGCCCGACATCATCTTCCTCGACGTCAACCTGCCGAGCATCAAGGGCAACCGGCTGAGCGAAGTGCTCAAGTCTCAGTCGAACAAGAAGGACATCCCGATCGTGTTGATCTCGGATCTTCCCGAGAAATCGCTCGAGGAGATGTTCCCGAGCTCGGGTGCGAACGCCTGGATGCGCAAGCCGCTCACGCGCGACAAAATGGTCGACATGATCACGCGTCATGTGCCGGCGCGCTGATCGACCGCATCAACCGCGTCAGTAGTAGCTGACGATCCAGAACCACTCGACGTCGTTGCGCGATCGGCGGTCCTGCGCAACCTCGCCGATGTAAGTGCCCTGGTGCGTGTCGCCTGACGCGATCTTTTTGCCGGTGCCATCTGCGAACGATCCCAAAACGCCACGGGACGCGCCCTTGGCAGCCCTCAGAGCTGCACCTCACTGGACGTGGCTGATTCGCGAAAACGCGAGCGCGGCGCGCGAATCACTCCCCCGGCGGCGGCACTTCCGGCACGGGGGTCGGCTCCGTTCCGTCGCCCGGCGGCTCTTCCACATCGGGCGCCGGCGACTCGGCTCCCTCACCCGACTGCGCCGAGGCATCCTCTGCCGCCTGCGTCGGTTCCGATTCCTTCGGCTGGTAGAACGCGCGCTGCAGGTAGTACGGCAACTTGCTGACCGCGACGCTGCCGCCGCTGCAGTCCTTGTCGGGCTCCTGCCCGGAGACGAATGCCTGCATCACGACGCGCGCGCATGGGCCGGTGCCGCGGCGACCGGTCTTCAGATCCATCGGAACGACGACAATTCCCGGCGGCGCGTCGAAATCGGGGCGCGGCGTGCGGAGTTTGAGCGCATCAAGCTGCTTGAAAATATCGATCCAGATCGGCAGCGCCGTGTCGGCTCCCGTTGCGCCGCCCCCGAGCGAGCGGCTCGGATCGTCGTAACCCATCCACACACCGACCGTGAACTCCGGCGAGAAGCCGATGAACCATCCGTCCGTGTACCCGTTCGTCGTTCCCGTTTTTCCGCCAAGCGGATCGGGAAGAGTGTGCGCCGCGAACGCCGTCCCGCGATCGATCGTCCCCTTCATCATGTACGCAAGCTCGTAGGCGACCTGAGGCTGAGTAGCTTCCGACAGCTCCGCCGGCGGCTCCTCCAGCACGCGGTTGCTCTGATCCGTGATGCGGACGATCCGCCGCGGCTTCGAGTAGACGCCCTGGTTGACGAAGACGTTGTATGCCGCGGTCATTTCCAGCGGCGAGACGCCCGCGGCACCGAGGGCCAGCGACGGATACTTCGGCAGGTCCGCCGTAATCCCGCAGCGCTTCGCGAAGTCGACGACGTGATCGACGCCGACCATCATCATGGTCTTCACCGCAGGGATGTTGATCGACAGCTCGAGAGACCTCTGGATGGTGACGATGCCGGCGTACCTGCCGTAGTAATTCTTCGGGGCGTAGATGTTGTTGCCGATAGGAATCGCGACCGGCGCGTCGAACAGGGTGTCGGCGGGGGTCAGTCCCTTCTCGAAGGCTGCTCCATAGACCAGGGGCTTGAACGAGGAGCCGGTCTGCCGGCGAGACTGCGTCGCGCGGTTGAACTTCGAGAGCTGGTAGTCGTAGCCGCCTGCAAGCGCCCGGATCTCGCCCGACTTCACGTCGAGGACAACGGCCGCGCCCTGCACCTGCGGCAACTGATCGATGACCCAGCTCCGCGCTTTCGTCTTGCGATCCTCGTCGAGCCGCACGTGAATGAGATCGCCGCGCTTGAGCGCTCCCAGCATCGACGGCTTACGGGTCCACGCATACGCGCCCGGCCCAAGGCGCAGCTCGTCCTTGCCGACGCGCGCCACCACGTTCTGCCTCTCGACGTGCATCACAACTGCCGGATAGAGCTTCTCGGTGACGTAAGGATCGCCACTCCAGGCAGGATCGGTGTAGCTCGCCGGATCGATGCCCTCGTTGAGCAGATTTCTGGCTGGTCGTCTGAAGCCCCGGCGGCGATCGAACCGGCGCAATCCACGCTGGAGTGCCGCCTCGGTCGCCTGCTGGATGCGCAGATCGAGCGTTGAATGGACCTTCAGCCCGCGGGTGTAGAGATTTTCGACGCCGAAGCGTTCGCTCTTCTCGATGTACTGCCGGATCTCTTCGGCGAAGTAGGCGCCGATCTTCGGAACCTCTTCCTTGAATGTGCCGAGGACGATCGGCGTGTTGATCGCCTGCTGATACTGCTGCTTGTCGATGTACTTCTCGTCGAGGAGCCGGCGGATCGAATGATTGCGACGGCGGCGGGCGAGTTCGGGATTGAGCATCGGACTGTATGAGCCGGGACGGCGGATCATTCCTGCGATCATCGCAGCCTCAGGAATCGTCAGATCCTTCGCGTGCTTGCCGAAGTAAATGCGGGATGCCTGCTCGACCCCGTATGCGCCATGGCCGAGGTACACCTGATTTGCGTACAGCTCGAAAATCTGGTCCTTGGTGAAGTCTTTTTCGATCTGGACCGCAAGAAAGATCTCGTTCACCTTCCGGCGGAAACTCTTTTCCGGGTTGAGAAAGATCATCTTCGCGAGCTGCTGCGTGATCGTCGATGCTCCTTCGACCTTCTTGCGCGCCAGTGCATCTTTCAGCGCCGCGCGGAGGATCGCCTTCGGGTTGATCCCGCCATGCCGGTAGAACTCGGCATCCTCGGTCGCGACGATCGCCTGAACGAGCACGGGCGCCATCTCCTTCTTAGACACGATGATCCGTTTCTGGATCGAATACTCGGCGAACGGGACGCCGTTGCGGTCGAAGATGCGAGTGATGATCGCCGGCTGGTAGTCGGCGAGCGATTTCACCGTCGGAACGCGGACCGCGTGCGCGAAGACGAAACCTGCAGGAACGCCGAGCGCGACCGCAACGAAGAGGATCAGCAGCCGGGAATAGCGGCGGCGGGTACGAGGAACGATCGGAGGCTTGTCGATCACGTCCTTAGTTTAGAATCAAATCATGTCGTCGGTTCCCATCAATGCGCCGGCTCCGGAATGGAGCCGGCTGGTCGGAGACTCCCTCAAGCAACATGGAGCGTGGCACACCTACGCGAAACTGATGGAGGCGCGGAACGCTTACCCCTCCGATCTTTCCATCCGCGGTTATGTCGAAATCGTCCGGAACATGATTGTTCGTCAGTTTCTCGAGCATCCGAAGGGGATGCAGGCCGTCGCGAAGCTCACCGCGGAGTTCCTGACCAATTTTGATCGCTTCAACCTCAACGCCCAGGAAGGGTTTCTGATCTCGCTGATCGACGGCCGGATGGACATGCAGAAACTGCTCATCCTCAGCCCGTTCGATCCATTCACAACGCTGTTCAACCTGGCGAAGCTCGCCAACGAGCGCGCCATCACGGTGCCGCAATGACATCGCAGGCTACATCGATTCTCGACAAGATCCCCGTCGCTGTCGCAGTCGTGTCCGACACAGGGGCAATCGAATACAGAAATCACGCGTTCGACGAGACGTTCGGCGACGATGGAAACTGGCTGAAGGAAGCGTCGCGCGCCCTTGCGGGCGAGCGCGGGTGGCTGCAGACGTTCTTCATCGCCGGCGAGCCGCGCTCGGTGGACGTGGAGGTGGACGGCCGCATTTATCGCGTCGATCAGATCATGACCGCCGGCGATCAAGGCGCTCCCGCCGTTGCGCTGTCATTTGAGGACGTCACCGCGCAGCGGCAGGCCGAACAGGCAAAATCCGACTTCACGGCGCAGATCGTTCACGATCTCCGCGGGCCTCTCTCTGGAATTCAGGGCACGCTCGAGTTCGTGCTCTCGCAGGAAGGGACGAAGCTCGACTCGATGTACACAGACCTGCTGACCGAGGCGCAGCGGGAGTCGGAGCGGATGATGAATCTCATCAACGAGATTCTCGACTTCTCGAAGATTCAGTCGGGCAACTTCTCGGTTGAGACCGAGCCGGTGCGCGTCGCGGGGCTGCTCAAGCGGGCGATTCGTAGTCTTCAGTCGGTAGCTGCACGCGACGAGATCTTCCTCGTCAGCGCGCATGGCCGCGACATCCCGCAGATCATAGGCAGCGTCGAGAAACTCACGCAGGCGATCATCAACCTCATCTCGAACTCGCTGAAGTTCACGCCGAAGAAGGGGCTGATCTCGGTCGGCGCACAAATCGTGCGGAACGGCGACGCGCCGGAATCGATCGTCATCACGGTCACCGATAGCGGCATGGGGATCAAACCCGCCGATCTCCAGAAGATGTTCGAGAAATACAAACAGACCGGGAACAAGTCGTTCCGCGGCGGTGGCGGCACCGGCCTCGGCCTCTACATTGTCAAGCAGATCGTCGAGGCCCACGGCGGCGAAGTCAGCGTTGCGAGCATCGAAGGCGTCGGCACCAGCATGGTGATGAGGCTGCCGGTGAAGAGAGCCGCGTAGCGCTCTCGCTTCGCTCAGTGATTCCAATCGCGGCGCCACACAGAGGCCGGATTTCTTCACAGCCTCTCACGATGACAGAACGGCATCGATCCCGTACGCGATCTCCTCCTCTGTCACATCCGAAACCACCACACACTCCCCCACCCGCCGCGGGAAGACCATCACGCGCGACGAGCCGGTGTTCTTCTTGTCGTGTTCAGTCGCTGCGGCGATCGCGCGCGCGTCGAGTCCCGTGATCGCCGAGGGCTGATAGGCGCGGATCGTTCTCTCGATGCGTCCGGCTTCATCGCGTGGCAGCAGGCCGCGGCGAACTGCGATCGCATTCGCACCGATCATTCCCCAGGCAACCGCCTCGCCGTGCGTGATTCCCTGATACTTCATCGCCGCCTCGATACCGTGCGCGATCGTGTGGCCGTAGTTCAGCAGACGCCGCATGTCGGCTTCCCGCTCGTCGGCAGAGACGATTTCAGCCTTCACGCGGATCTTTCGGCGAATCAGCTCGTCGATCACCTCGGGCTCGCGCGCGTTAATCGCTTCACGCTGGCTCTCGAACGCCTCGAAGAGTGCTACATCGGAGATCACGCCGCCCTTCATTGCTTCATAGAGTCCGCTCAGAAATTCGTGAGCAGGAAGCGAGGCCAGAATCGACGTGTCGGACACCACGGCGACTGGCGCATAGAAACTTCCGATCAGGTTCTTCCCCTTCGCGTGGTTGACCGCGAGCTTTCCGCCGATCGAGCTGTCGACCTGCGCGAGCAGAGTCGTGGGGACGTGAACCAGATCGATGCCTCGAAGAAAAATCGAAGCGGCAAAGCCCGCCGTGTCGCCGATCATTCCTCCCCCGACGACGACTGCCATCGAGTCGCGCTTCGCGTTGCGCGCGAGAAGCTCGCCGACGATTGCCTCTGCGGTCGCGATCGTCTTGTTCGGCTCCCCTTCGCGCATCGTGACGACGTCGGCGTGCGGCTCGAAGGACTCCGCCACGCGCTTTCCGAATCTTGCCGTGAGCTCTTCCGATGTGATCACGAAGACCCGCCCGCGCGGCTTGATGAGAGATCCGACGCGACCGAGCAGATCACGCCCGACGAAGACCGGATAGCGCGAGCTCCCCTGCTGGATGACGAGGAATGGTTCCACGGAGGTCATCGTACGCGACACGGGAGATGTGATGAGCTCAGAGGGGAACGAAAAGCCGCCGGCGCCACATCCAGCATGGCTCGTGGCAGCATTCGCGAGCGATGTGGCGCCGGCTCTCAAGCCGGCGGCTTTCCGTCCTCATTCACCTCAGCGCGATTCCGAGTTCCTTCAACTGCTTCTCATCAACTGTCGATGGCGCCTCGCTCATCAGATCCTGCGCGCTTGCGGTCTTGGGGAACGCGATCACGTCGCGGAGCGACTCGGCGCGTGCCATTAGCATGACGATCCGGTCGACGCCGAGCGCGATCCCGCCGTGCGGCGGAGCGCCGTAACGGAATGCATCGATGAGGAACCCGAAGCGCGATTGCGCTTCCTCATCGGTGATGCCGAGGGCGCGGAACATCCTCGACTGCACCTCGGGCCGGTTGATCCGGATGCTGCCGCCGCCGAGCTCGAGTCCGTTGAGGACCACGTCGTACGCACGCGCCAGCGTCGAGCCGGGATCGCTCTCGAGCTTGTCGAGGTCGGCGACCGCCGGCGAGGTGAACGGGTGATGCCGCGCGAAATAGCGCTTCGACTCCTCATCCCACTCGAAGAGCGGAAAGTCGGTGACCCAGAGAAAGTGCCACGCGTTGTCGGGGATCATCTTCTGTTCTCTCGCGATGCGGATGCGAAGCTGACCGAGGACGTCCCAGACCGTGGTCGTCTTCCCAGCGACGATGAGCGCGAGATCGTTCTCCGAAGCGTGCGTCGCAGATCGAAGAGCGTCGAATCCGGCGTCGTCGAGGAACTTCTTGATTGACGATCCCTTCTGCGCGTCGAACTTGATCCAGACGAGTCCGCTCGCGCCGAGCTTTTTCGCCTCGTCCACGATCTCGTCGATCCGCTTGCGTGACAGCGCGGCACCGCCCGGAATGACGATCGCTCGAACCGTCTCGGCAGCGCGGAACGCCTCGAACGCCAGCGACTTCGCCGGGCCGCTGATGTCGACGAGCTCCATCGCAAAGCGCGTGTCGGGACGATCGATGCCGTAACGATCCATCGCCTCACGCCACTTCATCCGCGGGAACGGCGGATCGGCACCGATGTTCGCGAGCGGAAAGATTTCCTTGAACAGCCCCTCGATGAGCGAGTAGATGAACTCCTCGTCGATGAACGAGGCCTCTACGTCGACCTGCGTGAACTCCGGCTGACGATCGCGCCGGAGATCCTCGTCGCGGAAGCAACGCGCGATCTGGAAGTAGCGCTCGAGGCCGGAGACCATCAGGAGCTGCTTGAAGATCTGCGGCGATTGTGGCAGCGCGTAGAAATTGCCCGGGTGCACGCGGCTCGGCACGAGATAGTCGCGCGCCCCTTCAGGCGTCGACTTCGTCAGCACCGGAGTCTCGATCTCGAGAAAGCCGTGGCGGTTCATGTAGTCGCGGACCGCAAACGTGACTTTGTGGCGCAGCATCAGGTTCGCCGTGAGCGCAGGGCGCCGCAGATCGAGATATCGATATTTGAGCCGCAGATCCTCGGCCGCATCAGTGTCGTCGTCGATTGCGAACGGCGGCGTCTCGGCACGGTTCAGAATCTCGATCTTCGACGCCACGACTTCGACATCGCCCGTCGCCATCTTCGCGTTCCGCCGCTCATCGAGCCGGTTGACGACCTCGCCTTCGATGCGCACGACGAATTCGGAGCGGAGCTCTTTCGCCGCTGCGATCACCGCCGCATCACTCGTCAGCTTCTGATCGGCGACGACCTGGCAGATGCCGGTACGGTCGCGCAGATCGACGAAGATCAGCTCTCCAAAATCACGCTGCTTCTGAACCCAGCCGGCCAGAACGATCGTCTGCCCGACATGCTCTTTGCGAAGTGTTCCTGCGTAGTGGCGCTGCATGGTCCCAGCTCAGAGACTGGAGCTCCTCAGATATTCATCCTTGTACGAAACGTAGTGCTTCCACGAGCCGTCGAGCCGCGCGAGCTCGTCCGCCGTGAGCTCGCGTTTCACACGCGCCGGGACGCCGACAGCCAGCGTGCGCGGCGGGATATGCATCCCCTCCTGCACGACTGCACCTGCACCGATGAGCGCCTGCGCGCCGATGACAGCGTGGCTGAGCACGCGCGCGCCGATGCCGATGAGGGCGCCGTTCTCGACCGTGCAACCGTGTACGACCGCGCCGTGCCCGACCGTCACTTCGTCGCCGAGAATCGCGGCGCCGGTTCCATGTTCGACGTGAAGCACGCAGTTGTCCTGAATGTTCGTCCGCGCGCCCACGCGGATGAGATGGATGTCTCCGCGCAGGACGGTCCCGAACCAGATCGAGACGTCATCGCCGAGCTCGACGTCACCGATGAGCGTCGCGTTCTGCGCGACGAACACGCGGGAGCCGAGGCGCGGCTTCTTTTCACCGTAAGGCAGGACGATCATTGGCGGCGGACTTTAGCACAGCGCTATCGCCACAAACGCCACGTCAGACCGCCCCAGACGATCGCGAATACGAGCGCGGCGCACGAGGTTGCAATCGTCGCGGCGACCGGCCCGAACTGGTCGGCGGCGATGCCTGTCACGACTGCTGAGAGACTCATCGTCAGCGTCACGAAGCCCCAGTCGGCGGAGAAAACACGACCGCGGATCGCGTCGGGGACCTCGCGCTGCAGGCCGTACGTGGAAATCTGCCATGCTGCGCCCCCGCCGAGGTGCGCGAATGTGATCGCCGCAAGACCGAACGCGAGCGATTTCGACAGGGCGAGCGCCGTGTACCCCGCGCCGAATGCGAGCACGCAGAATACGACTGCGCGGTATTGATGCTCGTCGCTCTTCGCAATCGCGCGCACCAGAAACGGACCCGCGAGTGCTCCGACGCCCCGCGCGGCGAACAGCAATCCGATCCCGAGCGCTCCCGCGCCAAACACCTGCTTGCCGAACACGCTCAGCATCGCGACGACGCCTGCCGCGGTTCCGTAGCCGCCTTTGCATGTCAGGAGTGCCAGAACGCGCGGATGCGATCTCGCGTAGCGAACCGTTTCACGAATCGACTCGAGCAGCGGCGGATGCTCGTGCGAGGCTGGGCGGTCCTCGGAGAAACGCGCGCGCATCCGCCAGAGAATCAGCGCCGAGATCAGAAAGCTCGCCGAGTCGACGACAAACGAGACGTCGCGGCCGAAGCGCAGCGTCACCGCACCCCCGATTGCCGCACCGACCGCGAGCATGCTCCCCCATGTCGATCCCATCAGCACGTTCGCCGGACCGAGGTCCTCCGGCGCGACGATGTTCGGCAGCGCGGCTTGCGACGCCGGCTCGAAATAGGACGATCCGATCGAGATCGCGATCACGCCGAGATATGCGAAGGGAAGCATCGCGGGGGTTCGCGCGAACAGAGGTAGAAGACAAGCCGCGCCACGGATCAGATCGACCGCGATCATCAGTCGCCGCCGATCGACGCGATCGACAGTGTGGCCGGCGATCGGCGTGAAAATGAAGATCGGCAGCGTCTGACAAAGCAGAACGAGCGACGCGAGCGTCGCCGAGCCCGTCAGCCCGAGCACGAGATCGAGCAGTGCGACAGTCAGGAACCAGTCGCCCCCAAGCGAGATCAGAGTGCCGAAGTAAAGAAGACGGAAGTCGCGGTTCTCGCGAAGAAGGCGTAAGTACATTGAGAGTGCTGAGTGCTGCGAGTATTTGTCATCCTGAGCGAAGCGAAGGATCCCCCGCATCAATACGATCATCGCCCGGACGCGGGGGATCCTTCGCTTTGCTCAGGATGACATCAACAGGGAATCAGCGTTGCCGCAATTCGATCCCGCTCGTAGGTCAAAAAGCTGTACGCGTGCGGATTCTTCTGGTCGGGCTCGAAGTGCTCGCTGTCGACAAGCTTCCACTCGTTCACGTCGTCGAATTCGGGAAAGAACGTATCCCCATCGGGCTCGAAGTGAATTCGCGTCAGGTACATCCGATCCGCGCGGTGGAGCGACTGCGCGAAGATATCGGCTCCCCCTCCGATGAAAATTTCCGGATCGCCCGCGGCCTCCGCCTTCGCGATCGCCTCGTCGAGCGAACGTGCGATCGCGACACCCTCGGGCGCAAAGTCGACGTTACGGGTGATGACCACGTTGATCCGCCCCGGAAGCGGACGCCCAACCGAGTCCCAGGTTTTCCGTCCCATCAGGAAATGGTGTCCCGTCGTCAGCGTCTTGAAGCGCTTCAGATCGGCCGGCATGTGCCACGGGAGATCGCTGTCGCTGCCAATGACATCGTTCGCCGCAAGTGCCGCGATCAGCGAGAGCGTCATACTGCAATCGGCGCCTTGATCGCGGGATGCGGATCGTAGTCCTCGAGCGTGAAGTCGCCGAATCGGAAGTCGAAGAGCGAGCGGATGGCAGGATTCAAAGTCATCGCCGGCAGCGGGCGCGGCTCGCGGTCGATCTGTGTGCGCGCCTGCTCGAGGTGATTCAGGTAGAGGTGCGCGTCGCCAAACGTGTGAACGAACTCGCCCACCTTTAGATCGCACACTTGCGCGACCATCATCGTCAGCAGCGCATACGACGCGATGTTGAACGGAACGCCGAGGAAGACGTCGGCGCTTCGCTGGTAGAGCTGGCAGGAGAGCTTCCCCTCCGCGACGTAGAACTGGAAGAGAGCATGGCAGGGGGCGAGCGCCATCTTGTCGATCTCGCCGACGTTCCACGCGCTCACGATCAGACGGCGCGAGTCGGGATTGAGGCGAATCTGCTCAATCAGGTCGCTGATCTGATCGATCTCGCGACCGCCAACCGCAGGCCACGAGCGCCATTGATGGCCGTACACCGGGCCGAGGTCCCCGTTCTCGTCAGCCCATTCATCCCAGATCGAGACTTTGTTCTCGTTGAGGTAGCGGACATTCGTGTCGCCAGCGAGAAACCAGAGGAGCTCGTAGATGATCGATCGGAGGTGCAGCTTCTTTGTCGTCAGCAATGGGAACCCGGCGTTGAGGTCGAACCGCATCTGATGGCCAAAGACACTGAGAGTGCCGGTGCCGGTCCGATCAGCTTTTTTCGCTCCATGGTCGAGGATGTGGCGGACGAGCGAAAGGTATTGCTGCACGGAGAGATTATGCACCGTCCGACTCGTTTACACTCTCCGGACTCATGGAGTTCGTTTCGGGTGTTCTTCACATTGGAAACGTCTCGGCAGCCGAGATCGCCTCGCGGTTCGGCACGCCGGTGTATGTCTACGATGCCGCGGTGATCGAGCGGCAGATCGCGAACGTGAAGCGTGCGTTTGCCGATCTCCCCTTCCGCCCGTTCTACGCGATGAAGGCGAACAGCAACATCTCGCTTCTCCGTCTCATCAACGAGAACGGCTTTGGCTGTGACGCGGTTTCGCCGGGAGAGATCGTTCTCGCACGCCACGGCGGCTTCGAGCCGGACGACATCTGGTTCACTTGCTCGAATGTTTCTGATGATGATCTTCGCGAGATCGGCGACGAGCGCATCGTCATCAACGTGAATTCGATGTCGGAGATCGACCGCTGCCTCGCGCTCGACCTGCCGAATCCAATTGCGCTGCGTGTGAATCCGGACATCGGAGCGGGGCACCATCACGATGTCGTCACGGCCGGCGAGGGGGTGAAGTTCGGCATCGACCTCGCGGAAGTCGAGAGCGCGCGCATCGTGGTCGAAGACAGCGGCCGCAAGGTCGTCGGCCTGCACGCGCACATCGGCTCAGGAGTCGACACGATCGCGCCGCTGCTCGAGTCGGCGCGACGGCTGCTCGAGCTCTCGACTTCGTTCTCGCACCTTCGCTGGATCAACTTCGGCGGAGGCATCGGCGTTCCGTATCGCCCGGAGGAGAAGGAGTTTCCGATCGACGAGTACGGACGTGAGCTGACGCGCATCGCCGGCAAACTCATGCGGGCGCGCGATCTCACAGCGATCCTCGAGCCGGGACGCTACATCGTCGCGCAGTCGGGAACGCTGGTCGCGCGCGTAACTGCGAAGCGCGTCAGCAGCGGGGTCGAGTGGATCGGCTGCGACACCGGCTTCAACCACCTTGTCCGCCCCTCGAAGTACGGCGCATACCACCACATCGTGAATGCGAGCCGCGGTAGCGGCGAATCACTTCGCGAAGGGTTCAGAGAGGATCGGATGGCGCAGGGCGTCATCGTGTCCGGCAATCTCTGCGAGTCGAGCGATGTCTTCACACGCGACAACAATGGCTCCCCTCTCCCGCGCCGACTCGATCCGGTCGCCCTCAGTGATCTCATTGCGTTCTGTGACGCGGGAGCATACGGATTCTCGATGGCCTCGCATTACAACGCGCGCCTGCTACCGGCGGAGGTGATGGTGCAGAACGGCCAGACGCGCCAGATCCGCTCGCGCCAGAAGTACGACGATCTGATCAGGGGGATGGAATGAGACGCTTCGACACAACCGCTATCCTCTGCACGATTCTTCTCACTGCGTGCGCATCCACCACTCCGAAACCTGCCATGCTCGATCTGAAGATCATCAACGGACGGATTCTCGATGGAACCGGAGCACCGTGGTTCCGCGGGGACATCGGCGTGCGCGGCGACTCGATTGTCGCCATCGGAGATCTCGCTGACACCGGCGCGAAGAGAGTCATCGACGCCGGCGACCGCATCGTCTCTCCCGGTTTCATCGATCTCCTCGGACAGTCGCAGAACTCCGTGCTCACCGATCCGCTCGTCGAGGCCAAGGTCCGCCAGGGAGTGACGACCGAGGTCACGGGCGAAGGCTCGTCGCCCGGGCCGGGCACTGCTGCCGAAAAGAATCAGGATCGCCCCTGGGCAACCCTCGGCGAATACCTCGATCACCTGGACAAGCTGGGCACAGGCGTGAATTTCGCGCTGCTCGTCGGCGCGTCGAACCCGCGACAGATGGTGATCGGCGATGTGAATCGCCAGCCGACCGCGGACGAACTGCGGCAGATGGAGGCGATCATCGACCAGGCGATGCGCGAGGGTGCGATCGGAATCTCCACTTCGCTCATCTATCTTCCCGCAATGTATTCGACGACCGAAGAGATCATCGCTCTCGCCCGCGTCGCCGCGCGGTATGGCGGGATGTACTTCACGCACATCCGCGACGAAGGGGCGAAGATCGATTCGGCACTCGACGAGGCGTTCCGCATCGGCCGCGAGGCAAGGATTCCGGTCAACATCTGGCATCTCAAGATCGGAGGAAGGGCCTACTGGGGACGGATGCCCGCGATCATCGATCGCATCTCCGCTGCGCGTGCCGAAGGTCTCGACGTCGCTGCGAATGTGTATCCGTATCCGGCGTCATCGACATCGCTCAGCACACTCGCGCCCGACTGGGCGATGGAAGGGGGCTACGACGACTTCCAGGCGCGGCTTCGCGACCCGGAACAGCGCGCGCGCATCATCGTCTCACTGCGCGAGCAGCTCGAGCGCCGCGGAGAGCGCGGCATCTACATCGCACGGATACAGAATCCAGCGCTCGCGGACTATCAGAAGAAATACGTCGAGCAGATCGCGGCAGAGATGGGAATCCCGGCGGAGGATGCACTCGTCCGTCTGTTTCTGGAGAATACGTTCTCCCCTGCCGTGATCTTCTTCTCGATGCATGAGGACGACGTGCAGTACGCCCTGCGAACGCCGTGGGTCTCGATCGGCGCCGATTCCGGCGCGCCGACCGCGGCTGCCCGCGCCGCAGGAGCCGCGATTCATCCGCGCGCATACGGCACATTCGCGCGCGTTGCAGGACATTACGTCCGCGACGTGAAGCTTTTTTCGCTCGAGGAAGCGGTTCGCAAGATGACCTCGCAGGCGGCGCTTCGCGTCAACTTCATCGACCGCGGCATTCTCCGCCCGGGCATGAAGGCCGACATCATCGTCTTCGATCCGGCCACGATCCGCGACAAGTCAAAGTTCGACGATCCGCACCATTTCTCCGAAGGCGTCAGTGACGTGATCGTGAATGGAGTGCCGGTCTTGCTCGGGGGGACGATGACGGGGGCGCGGCCCGGGCGGACGATTCGCGGGGCTGGGATGAGATGAAGCAATGCAGAATGCAGAATGCAAAATGCAAAAATGAACCGCGGATGCGGCACGAGCCTTTTTTGCATTTTGCATTTTGCATTTGCTTCTAGAAACGAGGGCTGATGGCTTCTGAACCGACTGAGAAACTCGTCCGCACCATCGGCTTCTGGGGTCTGGTGGCAATGTGCATCAATGCCGTCGTCGGCAGCGGTGTCTTCCTCCTCCCCTCGGAGTCCTACAAGCTTCTCGGCCCGTTCTCGCTCTGGGCGCCGCTGCTCTTCGCGGTGCCGGTGTTCATTCTGGTGCTCTGTTTCGCTGAGGCATCCAGCCACTTTTCCGAGCCTGGGGGTGCCTACCTTTACGCAAAGACCGCGTTCGGCGATTTCGTCGGATTCGAGACCGGGTGGATGAACTGGCTGGCGCGCGTGACCTCGCTCGCCTCGCTCTCGAATGGGTTCGTCATCGCGCTGGCGTTGTTCTACCCCACGTTGAAGACAGGGATCCCGCGAGCGATCGTCATCATCACGTCGATCCTACTCCTCGCACTCATTCACTACCTGGGAGTCCGTTACGGCGCGGCATCGATCTATTTCTTCACGTTCGGGAAACTGGTTCCGCTGGTCGGATTCATCATTCTGTCGCTCGTTGTCTGGAAGACAAACCCCATCCCGCAGTCGTTCACGCTTCCCGGACCGGGAACGCAGTGGATCGATGCGGCGCTGTTCATGCTGTTTGCGTACGCCGGGTTCGAGAACCTTGGCGTGCCCGCGGGCGAGTTCAAAAACCCTCGCCGTGACCTGCCATTCGCGCTGCTCATCGGCATTCTGGCGATTGCGGCGATTTACGTCCTGGTGCAACTCGGCGCCATGTCGGCGGTCCCGGATCTGTCGAAGAGCGACACTCCGATCGCTACGGCAGCTTCCTCGATCATCGGCCCGATCGGCGGGATGATCGTGACGATCGGCGCGCTCATGTCGATGGCGGGGACGAACTCCGGAACGATGCTCGAGGGCTCGCGCATGCTCTACGCGCTCTCGCTCGGCCGCCGGATGGGACCGATCTCGTACGTGAATCCCCGTTTTCGTACGCCCAGCGTGGCGATCGCCATCCATACAGCCGCGGCTCTCGCTTTCGCGCTCAGTGGTTCGTTCCGCCAGCTCGCGCTACTTTCAGCCGTTGCGCGGCTGACCACTTACCTTGCCACGTCTCTGGCGGTACCGCGACTTCGCAAGCTCAACGAGGGCTTCCGCACGCCGGGGCTGATCGTCCCCATTCTCGGGACCCTCGTTGCGCTCGTCTTCGTCGTCACGCTCGACCGCTGGAAACTGCTTGCCGCCGGCATTGCGCTCAGCGTCGGCGCCGTCCTTTATGTGCTGACGCGACCAAAAGTCGCCTGAACTTCGTGGTTCAGAACATCCAGGCGCATACCGCGACTGTCGCGATTGCCGCCACGATGTCGCCGATGAGTGCGGCCGGGACGGCGTGGCGCGTCTTCTTGACGGAGATCGCGCCGAAATAGACGGCGAGAACGTAGAAGGTCGTCTCCGAGCTGCCGTACATCGTCGCGGCCATCCGGCCGAAGAGTGAGTCGGGGCCGTGCGTCTTCACCAGGTCCGTCGTCAGCGCGAGTGATCCGCTGCCTGTCAGCGAGCGGAAGACGGCGAGCGGAAAGAGCTCGGGGGGGAAGTTGATCGCGGCCATGACGGGCCGCAGCGCGTTCGTCAGAAGGTCCATCGCGCCCGAGCCGCGAAACATGCCGATGGCGACGAGGATCCCGACGAGGAACGGAATGATGTTGACGGCGACCTGAAAGCCTTCCTTCGCGCCGTCGATGAATACGTCGTACACCTTCACTTTGCGCAGGAGTCCGATGAACGGAATCCCGACCAGCAGCACCGGAATCGCCCAGATCGAGATCTGCTCGAAGATCAGCCGGATCATTGAGAAACCTCCGAGCTCGCTGGGGCTTCAAGCGCCGCCTCAGGCTTAGGGTAGAAACGCTCGAGCAGTTTCGCTGCGGCGACGGCCGCGGCGGTTCCAATCGCAGTCGCCACCAGGGTCGATGCGATGATCGCCGTCGGATTGCGCGATCCGGCTGCTACGAGCACTCCGATCATCGTGGCGGGGATGAGCTGCACGCCGGAGGTGTTGAGCGCCATGAACGTCACCATCGCGTTCGTGGCCGTCTCTTTCACCGGATTCAGACTCTGCAACTCTTCCATCGCCTTGATGCTGAGCGGCGTCGCCGCGTTGTTGAGTCCGAGCATATTTGCCGCGACGCTCATCACCATGGCGCCGTTGGCGGGATGGCCGTCGGGCACGTCAGGAAAGAGCCACCGCATGATCGGCCGCAGCATGCGCCCGAGGAGATCGACCAGGCCCGCCGCCTCGGCGACGCGCATGATGCCGAGCCAGAGCGTCATGATCCCGATGAGGCCGAGCGTGATCTCGACAGCAGTCTTCGCCGAGTCGATCGCCCCTTTCGTCACCGCGTCCGCAGTCCCGTTGAATGCTGCGACGACCAAAGCGATCGCCATCAACCCGAACCAGATGTAGTTCAGCATGGCCTCAGTGTACGTTCAAATTTTTGGTGCCTGCGGGGAGCAAGCCTCGCGCTCCCATGCTGGAAACTACTGCCATTCCTGCACTTCCGCCGTAACCGCTCGCGATTCGGACAGCACCCTCATCCGTTCTTTTTTCGTTGTCCGTTGCATTTCCGCAACAGAGTCTGCCAGATCCCGCCTATACTCATCGTGGTCCCAAAAATCGAGGGGGTTGCACCCCATCCGTCCACAAACCAACTGTCGTTGAATGAGGGAGTCTATGTTCAAGCATCGGAATGTTTCTTTCTTTTTTCTCGCGCTGGCGCTGGCACTGATCGCACCGGCAAGCTACGCTCAGGCCACCCGCACGTGGGTTTCCGGCGTTGGAGATGACGCCAACCCCTGCAGCCGCACCGCACCTTGCAAGACCTACGCGGGCGCCATTTCGAAGACCGCAGCCAACGGCGAGATCTCCACACTCGACCCGGGCGGATTCGGAGCGGTCACCATCACAAAAGCGATGACCATCAACGGAGACGGGACCCTCGCCGGCATCCTCTCCGCTGGTACCACCGGAATCATCGTGAACGCCGGAGTCAACGATCGCGTCATTATCCGCGGCGTTTCGATCAACGGTGGAGGAACAGGGACTAACGGGATTCGCTACATCGCAGGCAAGTCCCTCACCGTCGAGAACGTCACAATCGAAGGGTTTACGACGCGCGGGATCGACATGAGTCTCACGACGAACGGCAAGTTGTTCGTCCGCAACACGAAAATCTCCGATGGTGTGACCGGGATCTTCGTCACGACGACTTCAGGTCAAGCCCAGGCAATGCTCGAAGACGTTCACCTGACGGGTCTCACGACCGGCATTGAAGCGTCAACCAACGGCCGTGCGACCGTGACCGATTCGAACATCTCCGGCAATACCGGCAACGGAATTCTCGCCAGTACAGCGACGAGCCGCATGAACATCGACGTTTGCCAGATTTCATTCAACGATGTCGCCGGGGTCAACGCGACGGGCGTAGGGGCCATCGTCCGTCTCAACGGCAATCACATCGTCAACAACAACGCCGGCATCAGCTTCGTCGGAGGCGCGACCATGGAGTCGACCGGAAACAACCGTGTCGCTGGCAACGTCTCAACGACGGCGCCGAACGCCACGTACATCGTCCAATAGCTGATCTCTCCGGGGGCTCAGTCTCGACCGTCGAGCTGAGCCCTTTTCATTTCCCCTGTCGTCACCACGTCATAGTCGTCACGTACTCGTGGATCGACTTTGCCGCCTTCCGGCCCGCACCCATCGCAAGAATCACGGTTGCGCCGCCTGTGACGATGTCGCCACCAGCGAACACGCCTCGCTTCGAGGTTCGGAGCGATTCGGGATCGGCAACGATGTAGTTCTTCTTGTTCGTCGCCAGGTCGGGTGTCGTCGATTGGACCAGCGGGTTCGCGCCGGTACCTGCGGCGATGATCGCGACCGACGCGTCGATGACGAACTCGGAGCCGGCGACCGGAATCGGCTTGCGGCGGCCTGACTCGTCGGGCTCTCCCAGTTCCATGTCAACGCAGCGAACGCCCGTGAGCCAGCCCTTCTCGGTGCCGACCATCTCGACGGGATTCGTGAGCATGCGGAAAATCACGCCCTCTTCTTTCGCATGCTTGATCTCTTCTTTGCGCGCGGGCATCTCTTCTTCTCCACGGCGATAGACGAGCGTCGCGCTTCGGGCGCCGAGGCGCAGCGCGGTTCGCACTGAGTCCATCGCCGTGTTCCCGGCGCCGACGACTACGACATCTTTGTCACGGCAGTCGTAGACCGGCTCGTCGTATTCAGGAAAGCGATAGGCGCGCATCAGGTTGATCCGGGTGAGAAACTCGTTCGCCGAGTAGACGCCGTTGAGGCTTTCACCCGGAATGCTGAGGAACTGCGGAAGCCCCGCGCCCGTGGCGACGAAGACCGCGTCGTAGCCTTCCTCCCCCATCAACTCATCGAGCGTCACGCTCTTTCCCACAACCACATTCGTCTCGAACTCGACGCCCATGGCGCGCAGCACGTCGATGTCCTGCTTCACGATCTCCTTCGGCAGCCGAAACTCCGGGATGCCGTAGACGAGAACTCCGCCGAGCTCGTGCAGCGCTTCGAACACGCGCACCTGATGGCCTTTCTGTACGAGGTCGCCCGCTGCGCTGAGTCCTGCCGGTCCGCTGCCGACGATCGCCACTTTCTTTCCGGTTCGAGGTGCAATCGTCGGGATCCCGACTTTGCCGCTCGCGCGCTCGTAGTCGGCGATGAAGCGCTCGAGGTGGCCGATCGCGAGCGAGTCAGCTCGCTTCGACATGATGCAGCCTCCCTCGCACTGATCCTCCTGCGGGCAGACGCGTCCGGTGATCGCGGGCAGCGCGTTGTCCTCGCGGATTTTCGCGGCAGCGCCAAGGTAGTCGCCGGCGATGATGAGATCGACGAAGTCTTTGACTTTCACGCCGACCGGACAGCCGCTCGTGCAGGCCGGCTTCGCACATGCGAGGCAGCGGAGCGCTTCGAGCGCGACGAGATCGAGGTCGTAGCCGAGGTTGACTTCCTCAAACGAGCGAGCGCGTGCATGCGCGTGACGTTCCGGCATCGGCTGCCGCGGCATCTTCATCCGCTCTTTGTTGGGAATCGTGTTAGCCATTAGCGCAAGCTCCCCTCACCCGCTTCACTTCTTCGCCACCGTTCAGGCGAAAGTCGGCCATGGCCTTCTGCTCGCTCTCTTTGTACATCTCGTTCCGCTGCATCAGGACCTTGAAGTCGACCTCATGCGCGTCGAACTCAGGGCCGTCGACGCACGCAAACTTGCTCGAGTTGCCGATCATCACGCGGCAGCCGCCGCACATGCCGGTGCCATCGACCATGATCGAGTTGAGGCTCACGACGGTTCTGATCGATTGCGGACGCGTGCATTCAGCCACGGCGCGCATCATCGGAATCGGACCGATCGCGAGCACGAAGTCGACGCCCCGCGATGCGATGAGCTCGCGGAGCTTGTCGGTCACCAGACCCTTCTCGCCGTAACTTCCGTCGTCGGTCATGATGAATGTCTCGTGGCTCGCGGCTCTAATGTCGTTTTCGAGGATCACGAGACCCTTGTTTCTCGCGCCGAGAATCGCGATGACGTGATTGCCGGCATCGCGGAGCGCCGCCGCCGTCGGTAGCGCGATCGCGGTCCCTACGCCCCCGCCGATTACGACGACCGTCCCGAACTTCTCGATCTCTGACGGTTTGCCGAGCGGTCCGACGACGTCGAGGATCGAATCGCCCTTCCCCAACTCGTTGAGAAGCGAGGTCGTCTTGCCGATCGCCTGCACGACGATCGTGATGGTCCCTCGCTCGCGGTCGGCTGACTTGATCGTCAGCGGAATCCGCTCGCCACGGTCGTAAATGCGAAGAATGATGAACTGCCCGGCCTGGTGTTTGCGTGCGACGCGCGGCGCGGCGATCTCGAACTCTTTGACGTTCGGCCCAAGGACGCGTGCTTCAACGATCGGGAACATAACGTCTCCTCATGCGAGTGTTTTGACTCCGACCGGCTGCGGCTCGAAGCGTGCGCTGAAGAAGCGCAGTGTCGGTGGCTCGTAGACCATATCGAGGCCTCGAATCTCTTCGCGCCGTTCGTAGAGCGACTTCACCGACCATGCGACGACGTCCATGTGGCGGTCGGTGTAGACGCGGCGCGGGATCGTGAGACGGACGAGCTCGAGCTTCGGCCGGCGGTTCTCTTTCGTCATCGGATCGCGGCCCGACGAGACGATGCCGCGTTCCATCGCGCGGACTCCGCTGTCGATGTACAGCTCCGCTGCGAGCGCCTGCGCGGGGAACTCTTCCTGGTCGAGCTGCGGTAGAAAGCGTCGCGCATCAAGGAAGACCGCGTGGCCACCGATCGGCTCGACGATCGGAACGCCGGCGGCGCGCAACTGCTCGCCGAGGTACCGGACCTGGTTCACGCGGTGCGCGATGTAGGCGTCGTCGACCATCTCGTAGATGCCCTGCGCAATCGCTTCCATGTCGCGCCCCGCGAGGCCGCCGTAGGTCGGCATCCCTTCGAAGATCACGACCTGCTCGCGCGCCTGCTGCAGGATTGTCTCGTCGTTCATCGCGAGGAATCCGCCGATGTTGACGAGGCAGTCTTTCTTCGCCGACATCGTGCAGCCGTCGAAGTACGACATCATTTCGTGAAGGATCGCGCGCACAGGCTTGTCCGCGTATCCAGGCTCGCGATCCTTGATGAAGAACGCGTTCTCGACCGCGCGCGTGGCATCACACCAGACACGGATGCCGTGCGAAGCGCAGAGCTCGCGAACGTCGCGGAGATTCTGCATCGACACCGGCTGCCCACCCGCGAGGTTCACGGTGCACGCAACATTCACGTAGGGGACGTTCTGCGCGCCGTAAGTCTGAATTGCCTCGGCGAGTTTGAAGATGTCGACGTTGCCCTTGAACGGATGCTGCGCGGCCGGGTCGTGCGCCTCGTCGATCACCACATCGACGAACATTCCGCCCTGCATCTCCTGATGGACGCGGGTGGTCGTGAAATACATGTTGCCGGGGATTACGTGGCCGGGCCTGATCAGAATGCGCGAGATCAGATGCTCGGCGCCGCGGCCCTGATGCGTCGGGACCATGTGCTTGAAGCCGTAGATCTCCCGGACGGCGCGTTCCATGTTGTAGAACGAGCGCGCGCCGGCGTACGCCTCGTCACCCATCATCATCGCCGACCACTGCCGGTCGCTCATCGCGTTGGTGCCGCTGTCGGTCAGCAGGTCGATGTAGACGTCTTCGCTCCTGAGGAGGAACGTGTTGTAGCCCGCCTCCGCCATGGCACGTTCGCGTTCGGCACGGGTGAGCATGCGAAGGGGTTCGACGGACTTGATTCTGTACGGTTCGGCTAACGGTCGCATGCTTCGAAGGCTAGCGAACTCGCCACAGGAAGGCTGAGAGGTGCCGTACATCGAGGGGTGACAGCCGTCACAGGGTCCTGGAGCGCGACCAAATGAGCGGGACAGCGAAAGGACGAGACCGGTAGGGTTCCGCGTAACTCTTCGTGATAAAACACGCCCCCGCATGTCACCGTTTCGAGCCTTTTTCATCGCACTCTCCGAAAGCCGGAGCCTCCGGTCGTTCGCCGAGCGTTCCGCCGTGGGGAGGAAGCTCTCGCGGCGCTTCGTCGCCGGAATGACCGTCCAGGACGCGCTCGACGCGACGCGCGCGACCAACGCCCTCGGCATGTCCGTCAGCGTCGATAACCTCGGCGAGAACGTGACGAACGTCGAGGAGGCAAAAGAGAGCGCGCACCTCTACCGCGAGATGCTCGACGCCATCACGTCGCAGAAGCTCAATGCGAACGTGAGCCTGAAACTGACGCACATGGGGCTCGACGTCGACGAGAGCCTCGCACGCGAGATTGCCGCAGCACTTGTCGAGCAGGCGCGAACACTCGACAATTTCGTCCGTATCGACATGGAAGGCTCGCCGTACACGCAGAAGACGCTCGATTTCGTGCGGGAACTTCATCGGCGGCCGGGAGCGGCGGGTCACGTCGGCGCGGTCATTCAGGCGTACCTGCGCCGCAGCGTGAGCGACGTCGAGTCGCTGTGTGCGGAGAGGATCCGGATCCGGCTCTGCAAAGGGGCGTACAAGGAATCGGCCGAGATCGCGTTCCAGGCGAAGACGGATGTCGACGCAAACTTCGTCACACTCATGAAGATCATGCTCAAGAGCGGGACTTACCACGGCATCGCGACACATGACCCGGCAATGATCGACGCGACGAAAGCCTTCGCGACGTCCGAGAAAATCGCGCGCGACTCGTTCGAGTTTCAGATGCTTTATGGTGTGCGCCGCGATCTGCAGGAGCAGCTCGTCCGCGACGGCTGGAAAATGCGCGTCTACATCCCGTTCGGCACCGAGTGGTACCCGTACCTGATGCGCAGACTCGCGGAACGCCCTGCGAATGCGGTGTTCATTCTGAAGAACCTGTTCCGAAGATAACCCGCGTCGTAGCCCCTCGTCATCCTGAGCGAAGCGAAGGATCTACTGATAGCGCTGGTGAGGACGCAGCCACGTGCGGTTGTCATCCTGAGCGAAGAAACGCGCTCCTCGTCGCGCTATCAGGAACGCAGAGTCGTGAATCGCTCATACATCAGAAGATCCTTCGCTTCGCTCAGGATGCCTTCTGCAACACCTTTGTAACTCCTGCGATCCCCGCGCTTCGCATCCCACGCATAAGCTTCTCCGATGCGAAAAGTGTTGGTTCTCGCCACGTTGCTGCTCGCCACGCTGCTGCTCGCGACGAACGCGTTTGCGGATGCCGTCGAAGAGGTTCGCCAGGCCGAGATCGGGTTCGCGAAGGCATTCGTCGATCGCGACCAGGCGAAGTTCTTCAGCTATGTCCCCGACGACACGACATTTCTTTCGGCGCGGAGAACACTTCGCGGGAAGAGCGAGATGGTGAAGATCTGGTCGACGTTCTTCAAAGACCCGGTCGCGCCGTTCTCGTGGGGACCCGAGCGGGTTGTCGTCAGCGCGGACGGAAAACTCGGCTTCTCGATCGGCCCCATTTTCGGATCCGACGGAAAAATCGGCGGGTCGTACTTTTCGACGTGGCGCAAAGAGAAGGATGGATCGTGGAAAGTCGTCTTCGACGGGCCCGGCATGCCTCCTCCCTATATGCCCGAGGATGCGCCGAAGGTCGAAGAGGGAACAGTCACCGCTGATGACGGCGTGAAGTTGCACTACCGGAAGATTGGCGCAGCTCCCCTCACCGTCATCGTCCCGCTGGGCTTCGTTCTGTACGACGACTTCCGCCAGTTCGCCGATATCGCGACTGTCATCACGTACGACATGCGCAACCGCGGCCGCTCACAGCGCGTGGAGGATACGAAGACGCTGACAATCCAGCAGGATGTCCACGACCTCGAGGCCGTCCGGCGCCATTTCAACGTCGAGAAATTCGTTCCGGTGGGTTACTCCTACCTCGGCATGATGGTCGCGATGTACGCGATGGAGCATCCCGAGCGTGTAACGCGACTGGTCCAGCTCGGGCCGGTGCCTATCCGGTGGGACACTCAGTATTCGAAGACATTGACGGAGCCGCGCGATTCGCACGGCGCCCCTGCCGAACTTCGGGAGCTGCCGGCGACCACCGACCAGAAAGCACTTTGCGAAGCGCGCGCGAAGGTGTCCGCGTACATGCTTGTCGGCGACCCCGCTCATCACGTGCGCGCGAAATCGCACTGCGATCTTCCGAACGAGTGGCCCGACAACCTCGCTCGCCAGCTCGATGTGCACTGGGGCTCGCTGAAAGCCCTCCAGTTATCAAAGGACGAAATTCGCATGAAGCTGACCGTTCCCGTTCTGACGATTCACGGAACGAAAGACCGGAACGCGCCATACGGCGCGGGACGCGAATGGGTGGCGACACTGCCGGACGCGCGACTCGTGACAATTCAGAACGGTGCTCATGCGTCGTGGCTCGACGACCCTGTGAACGTTTTCGGTTCGATCCGCCAGTTCCTGCGCGGCGAATGGCCGTTGGGAGCCGAAGAGGTGAAGTAGCCGACCACGCCATCTTCGCGGCTCGGAATGACCTACACTCCCGCGGATGAAATCACGCGCGACGCTCGCGCTCACGATCGCTCTCTTCGCCGCCTGCGCGAAACAAGAGCTACCTGCGCCGCCGACCGAGCGCCCATCAATCCTCCTCGTCACTCTCGACACCACGCGGTTCGACGCGATCGGCAACGCGACGCCGTCGTTCAACGCACTCGCAGCGAAAGGCCGCGCGTTCCGCCAGGCGTATGCAACCGCGCCGCAGACGCTCCCCTCGCACACGTCGATGTTCACGGGACTCTATCCGGCGGCCCACAGGCTGCATGAGAACGGGCGGTCCCTGCCGGTGCAGCAGCAACTCGTGACCGAGAGGCTGCGCGAGGCTGGCTACCGCACGGGCGCCTTCGTCTCCGCCTTCGCACTGGCGCGCCGCTTCGGCCTCGCACGCGGGTTCGACCTGTACGACGACGAGTTTCCGAGCCCGCGTGAAGAGCGAACCGCATCCGAGACGACTGAGCGCGCCATCGCCTGGCTGAACCAACCGTCAAAGCAGCCGTCCTTTCTCTGGGTCCACTACTACGACCCGCACTTTCCCTATTCGCCTCCGCCTCCCCAGGCTTCCAACTACCCCGGCAAGGCGTACCTCGGCGAAGTCGCCTACATGGATGAGCAGCTCGGGCGCCTCATCGAGCGCTTCGAACAATCCACACCGGGTCCGCGCGCGATCGTTGTCGTCAGCGATCACGGCGAAGGCCTCGGCGACCATGGCGAAAAGGAGCACGGCGACCTTCTTTACCAGCCTACGATGCATGTGCCGCTCGTCATCGCGGGACCCGGTGTGACCGCGGGAACCAGCGACGAGCCGGTGAGCACGCGTCGGGTCGCGCACACGATCCTCGACTGGGCGGGAATCGACTCGACAGGATCACTGCGCCGTCCGCTCCGGGAGGTCGTCGTCGGCGAGGCGATGAAACCGTTTCTCAGCTACGGATGGCAGCCGCAGGTAATGGCCGTCGATGGCGCAAGGAAAGCAATCGTTGCGGGACGGCTCGAGGTCTACGACGTCGTCGTTGATCCCGGCGAGACGAACGATCTCGGGGCAGAGTCTGAGCTCACCCGCGGCATGCGCGCGGCTCTTCGCGACTACCCGATTGTCCCGCCTGACACGACACAGGCCGATGAGGCTCTCGACGACGAAAGCCGCAAGAAGCTGGCGAGTCTCGGGTATGTCGCCTCGACGGTAAGGCCGCGCGTTCGTGCGGACGCTCCACGTCCTGCCGGCATGACCCACCTCTTCCCCGTGCTCGATCAGGCGGCGGTTCGATTCGTCGCAGGTGACTACGCGGGAAGCATTCCGCTCCTTCGGCGAATTCTTGCGGACGATCCGAACAACCTCGAAGCCGCGCTTCGACTGGCGACCGCATATTCGTCGCTCGGTCGAAACGACGAAGCCCTCGCCGCGTTCCGGCAAGCGGAGGCGATCGGGCCGGACTCCCGAGATGTCCGGACGTATCTCGCGCTCCATTACGCGCGGGGAAAGGAGTGGCAGAAGGCAGTGCCGCTCCTCGAGCGGATCCGGGCAGAAGACCCGAAGCGCCTGCCGCCGCTCGAGGCTCTGGCAGTGATCCGGGAGCGTCAGGATCGAGTGGCCGAGGCGATCGGGTTGCGGAAGGAGATCTACGCGATGCGGCCGGCGACCTCGCCTGAGCTACGTCAACTGGGAACGATGCAGATGGCGCTTGGGCAGACAGCCGATGCCATCGCCACGTTCGAGCTGCTCCGTTCACGCGATTCGGCAGCCTTTGCGAATCAGCTCGAGCTGGGAGTTCTCTATCTCGCGGCCGGGAGACTGGAAGAAGCGCGCGCCGCTCTCGATCGCGTCGCAGCCTCGCATCGCGACTATCCGCTGGCGCTGTTCAAGCGTGCCCAGGTCAGCGTGCTGCTCAAAGAAGACGACGCGCCATCCCGCATTGAGATGGCGCGCCGGTTTGCCACTCCGCTCACGCGCGAGCTGATCGCGCGTGAGCGGCTATTTCAGAATCCTCAGAACTGAATGCGCGCGGCGATCTGGTAGCGGCGCGGCGCGTAGAAGCTCTTGGCAAAAGGTGCGTTGACCGCCCACTCGCT
>JAENWF010000069.1 GCA_016650215.1 Thermoanaerobaculia bacterium | reverse complement strand
GAAACGGCGGGCGAGGGCGCCCGCCGCCACACAAACATAGAGCCCGGATCGAACGTGTCGTCATGAGCGAAGCGAAGGATCTTCTGATAGCACGTGCGCGGACGCAGCCCCAGGCATGGCACGCACATCAGAAGATCCTTCGCCGTCTTCGCGGCTCAGGATTCCCACCTCCCGCCCCGCCCGCCCTCCGCCCGCCCGCCCATCCCGCCCGCCCCTCAGAACAGTTTCAGAAACACCACGTTCGCCACGAATCCGTCCTGCGCGTTTCTCCCGATGGTCTTTCCGATGTCGAGTCTCACGAGCGTTCCGTACGGTCCGACCGTCTGGCCCGCAAGGCCGAGTCCCTGGAACGTCTCGCGCTGGAGACCGGCGGTGAGGTCATCGATCAGTGCGTGATCGTAGAAAGCCTCGATCCTGAACTGCTGGGAAAAGACGAAGCCGTACGAGAGATGTCCGATGATCGCCTTCTCCGCGCGAACGGATCCCGAACGGACTCCGTGCACACGCTGCGCACCGAAGAATCCGAGCTCGTACTTTGAGAAGCGGTCGAGGCGTATTCCATCGAGATAGTTCACGTCGATGCCGAGACGCTGGAAGTTCGGCAGGAAGAAGCTCTTGCCGATGGACGCACCGAACTTTGTGAAGGTCTTCTGGTCTGGATCGAACTCCGTGAGATCGCCCCACGGCTCCCACGTCGTGCGCGTCGTCCAGTCGTAGAACGCTGAGAACGAGACGCCGCGCCGCGAGTACTGGGTCTGCACCGAGGGACCGAAGAGGAACGTGTCGGATGGCACCTCGAAGTCCGCCTCGGTGTTTTCGGCGCGCTGATAGGTGAGATGTGCTGCCGTGAACGAGAGATCGATCTTGCCGAAGGTGAACACGGGATGGCCGGCGCGCGCGGTCAGCACGAGCGGCAGCGCCTTGACGCCTTCGCCCGGCTGCTCCTCGCCGCTGCGGTACATCGTGTTCTCGAACGGTAGAGCGATGCCGAAAAACTCGGCGCCAACGTTTGTCCGCGTGTTGCCGACGTTCGGGTGCGTCGCGTTCGCCGCGACGATCACGCCCGCGAAGAAGACGTTCGTCTGAATTCCGCGGTTCATGAGGTCGAAGTTGAAGTAGTCGATGCCGCCGAGCGGAACGACCGGGTACTCGAGTCCCGCGTCGTGATGAATCCCGCCGAGCATGAAGGTCTGTGAGGTGTCGAACCCTTCCTTGACGACGCGCTCGCCTTCGCCGCGCTTCTCGAGGTAGCGCATTCCGGCGTTGGTCTCCCGGACCATCAGCGACTCGGATGCCGAGACTTCTCGAAGACGCGTGTCGTAGTCCTCGGGATTGATGCGGAATTCACTGAACGAGGTCGAGCGCTGGATCGCATTCGCGCGACCTGCCGCGGAGATGACCTGCTGCGCTGTGACTTCCAGCGGCAGCCACATGATCGAGCGGCCACCGAGTCGCGCGACGTCAGCGGATGTCGCCGGCTGGCTCGTCTCGCGCGAGAACGGCTGGAACTCGATCCGCTCCTCATTGGAAAGCACTTCGCCCGAGAGGTTGAGCTGCACCATCACGATGCGGATGCGCGCCCAGCTCTTCGTGTCAATAAAAACTGTGCCGCGGTAGAGCGGCAGTTCGATCGGCGCATTCGGGGGCGGCTCGAAGCGGACTTCGTAGACGCGGTACCCGAGGAGATCGGTCTCGCGCACGAGCTCGTAGCGGTACTCATTCGTGAGATGAAGATCGAGCGGGAGCTGCGTGACCTTCTCCGGCTGAATCAGTGGAAGCTCGGGGATGCGGCCGTACTTCCACTTCACACCATTGAGGAAGAAGTCCTGCCAGACCCAGTCGGCGCGGCCGGTCGGATCGGAGAAGTACGGTCCCGCGATCGTCGCCTCGAGCGCGTCCGCGCCGTTGCCGATGTCGAAGCGCAGCTTTGTCGTGTTGCGCGCGATGTAGCGGGGCTGGATCGACTCCTGCCAGGCGTCGTAGGCCTGGTGGTTGCGGATGATCTCCTCGACGGTGATCCCACGCTGCGTGGCGATGTCGATCGTCTCTTTCGTGACATTCGCATCGACCTTGTCGGCGTAGTTCGCGTAAAGAAGATACGGCTTTGATGAAGGCTGCAGTCCGACGAGGAGGCGTCCGCCTTTCCTGCCTGTGTCGGTGATTACACGTTCGCCCGCCGCATCGACGCGGCCCGGCGCCTTGTAGCGGTCAACAGGCAACGCGATGATGCGTGCCTCTGCGGCATCGCCCCTGGGCACGATGATCGTGCGGAGATCCTCGCCGCGGACGAATGTGATCGCCGGCATTTGCGTCGTGTTGCCGCGAACGTCGAGCACCGCGGTCTGCGCCGTCGAGTCGAAAGCGAAATCGCCTGAGAGCGCGCGGTTGAAGTTTGCGATCGCTGAGGTGTCGATGGGGCCGGCGAGATACGCCCGGCGCGCTCCCGCGGCGATCGCGGCCGCGAGGTCGTACATCGCGTTCGGAGACTGCGGGGTCACGAGAGCGAAGATCTTCTTCGCCGGATCCTTCTCCGCGAGCCACGCGGCGGTCGGGGCAACCTGCTCGGCGTCGACCACGAGGGCGTCGACGTATGCGAGCGCTCCCTGATCCAGAAGGCTTTGCAGCGGCTCGAGGCTGGAGACGCGCAGCGCGATCTGCGATGCGGCGTCGAGACCCTGAGCGCCGACAGCGACGCGCTTGATCGTGTAGGCGACGACTGCCGGATCGGAGTGACCGATCTCGAGCGCGAGCGTGTCGAACGGTCCATGCAGACGCGCCCATTCGATGATGTTCTTCGCTTTTGCTTCCGCCGCGGTCAACGCATCGGCGCCGCCGATCTCGGTAGCGATCTCGGTCGTCATCACGAGCACGGTGCGCAATCTCTGTTCAGCGCTCATCGAAGTCATCGCCGCGCCGGCAGCGGCGAGATCGCGGTCGCTGACGCGGAAGAGCTCCGGCTCGGTGTTCGTTTGAGCGATCTCAGCCTGCCCCTCACCAATGACGGCGCCGACGCAGATTCCTTCACAACCTTGTTTCTTCTGCTCTTCTCCAAACGCCGAGAAGGCGATAATGAGCACTGCAATCCACAGTACCTGTCGTTTCATCCGGACCTCGCTAGACCTTTTAGACGTCGCATTCAACCCGCCGTCCGGAGCCGAAAATTGCCCAACACGACCGGTACGATGTTCTTCAACCCTTCTTCCGGTGCGAAGATTGCCGACAAGGAGCTCGAGGAGCTGAAGCTGGCCGCCGCGGCCTCCGGGCTCGAGGTGATCCAGCTCACGCGCGAAGTGAACGTGGCGCAAACGATTCGCGACCGGATCGCTCGCGGGATCAAGCTCTTCGTCGCCGCAGGGGGAGACGGCACCATCACCCACGTGATCCAGCCGCTGGTCGAGACAGACGCGATCCTGGGCGTGATCCCGGTCGGGACGTACAACCACTTCGCGAAGGACATGAAGATCCCTCTGGAGTGGCGTGAGGCTCTCGATGCCCTCGTCTCGGGTCAAACGCGGCAGGTCGATGTGGCGCGTGTAAACGAGCGCTACTTCGTCAACAACCTCTCGATCGGGCTCTATCCCGAAATGGTAGCCAAACGCGAAGCGCGGGGACGCGACTACTCCCGATTCAGAGCGCGTCTGTATGCGGCGTATCACACGATCCGCAAGTACCCGCACGTGACACTTGCAATTGATACCGAGCATCACCATGAGGTGATCCGCACGCATGTATTCATGGTTTCGAACAACTCGTATGACCTCTCGCGGATCGGAGTCGAGGCGCCGCGGGAGTCGCTGGAAGGGGGGCGGGTCTCGGTGTACTGGCTCCCGCACCTGCCGCGCATCGCGCTGATGCGCTTCGTAGCGCGTTATCTCGCGGGGCGGGTGACCGCGACGCCCGGGTTCCGCTCCTTCCGCACGACGCAGTTGCGCGTGCAGTCGCGCCGGCCGTCGATCCGGGCAGGAATCGACGGAGAGCTCATGAATCTCGCGACTCCACTCACGATTTCGATCGTCCCGCAGTCGCTGAACGTGCGGGTTCCGGCCGATCCGCCGGATTCGTCATCCTGATGATCCCAGAGGGGGATCGAGGCATTCCAGTGTCTCTGTGTGGCGCCGCCGACCCGCGGCGGCGTTCTGTGCCCCTCGTAACAGATGTTGCCAATGACTCAAAGGGCGCCGCCGCGGGTCGTCGGCGCCACACAGAACCAGAGAACCGCCGCGTTGTTCTTCAGGTGGTCATCCTGCTGGCGCTCCTTTAGCATCTGTACTCGGAGTTGAGCATTCGAAGCGAGGGCATTTTCGACACGGTCGTCGATCCGGAGGTGCAGTCACTGCTGCGCCACGAGAACCGGCTTCTCGTCGAATTGCGTGAAACGCTCGAGCGCGAGCAGTCAGATGAGCGCCGCCGGGTCGATGAGCTGCTCGCGACTCTCGACGATCTTTTCACGGTCGTCATCGTCGGGGAGTTCAACGCAGGCAAGTCTTCTCTGATCAATGCGCTCTTCGGCGCGAAGTTGCGCGTCGAAGGACCGATTCCGGTCGACGACAAGATCTCGGTGCTTCGGCATGGCGAGAAAGCCTCGCAGCGCGACATCACGGACTACGTCGTCGAGCAGTTCTATCCGATCGACTTTCTCCGCAACATCACGCTTGTCGATACACCCGGTACGAACTCGATCGTCCAGCGGCATCAGGAGATCACCGAGGATTACATCCCACGCGCTGATCTGGTGCTCTTCGTGACCTCGATCGACCGACCGCTCTCGGAGTCGGAGCGGAAGTTTCTCGAATACATCCGCGAGTGGGGGAAGAAGGTCGTCTTCGTTCTCAACAAGATCGACACGAAGTCCGACGACGACATCAACCAGGTCATCGAATACCTGCAGTCGAACACCCGCTCGATCTTCGGCTTCGATCCGGTGATCTACCCGGTCGCAGCCAGGCTCGCGCTCGACTCGAAGCTCGGCAGCGTGCCGCCGCGCGAGTGGACGCGCAGCCGTTTCGAAGCCCTCGAGGACTACGTCTTCAAAGTTCTCTCCGAGAAAGAGCGCGTGCGCATCAAGCTGCAGGCTCCGCTCGACACGATCATCAGCCTCGCGAAAAAGCAGTTCACGATGATCGGGTCGCGACGCGACCTTCTCGCCGCCGACATGGAGCGCATCCGCACGATCACCGATCAGCTGGAGCGTGCCCGCGCCGATCTGGAGAGCAACTTCCGCCAGTTCGTGATCAGAATCGACAACCTGATGATGGATCTCGAGCGGCGCGGCGTTGATTTCCTCGATCGCTACGTCCGCATCCAGCACGTGATGATGCTGCGCGACAGTCTCCGCTTCCGCGAGGAGTTTGACCGGCAGGTCTTTCAGGGTTTCAAGGGGAGTGTCGAGACGACGATCCAGGAGTCGGTCGACTGGCTCGTGAAAGAGAACCTCAAGCTCTGGAACGGCACGGTCGAAGCGTTTCACCGCGGCGCGGAAAAAGACGCGCGCGACGCGGAGATCGTCGGCCGCGTCGGCCGCGAGTTCGCCTACAACCGCGAAGAGGTCTACTCGCGCATGAGGGCCAACGCCGAGCAACGCCTCTCCGAGTACGACGTCAACGTCGAGAGCCGTCGCATCATCGATAACGCGATACGCGCCGTCCTCCACTCTTTCGGCCTCGGCGCCGGTGCCCTCGGGCTCGGCTACCTGCTGACGACAGCCGTCAGCAGCACCGCAATCGACGTCACCGGCCTCACCGCCGCCACGATGCTCCTCGTCACCAGCTTCCTCATCCTCCCGTACAAGCGCGGCAAAGCGAAGAGCGAGTTCCGGGAGCGGATCGAAGAGCTGCGCAACCATCTGCGCGAGTCGCTCGAGCGCGAATCGACCAATGAGATCGACCGGATGCTGCGCAGCATCAGCGGCGCGTTCGAGCCGTACCAGCGCTTCTACACCGCCGAATCGGAGAAGATCGAGACCTTCGCCACGAAGCTCACTTCGGTCGAGAACGAAGCGCGGGAGATTGCGTCGGCGGTGGCAAAGCTATAATCCGCCGCCCTATGGACACGGTTCGCATCAAGGACCTCCCGAAACACGTTGGCCAGCAGGTCCTCGTCAACGGCTGGATCTACAACAAGAGAACATCCGGGAAGCTTCAGTTCCCGATCATCCGCGACGGCAGCGGCTATCTGCAGTGCGTCGTATCGAAGAAGGAAGTGTCGCCGGAGTCGTGGGATGCCTCCGACCGCGCGACGCAGGAGTCGACTGTGCGCGTCATCGGCAAGGTCGTCGAGGAAGCCCGCGCGCAGGGCGGTGTCGAGATGCACGTCGAGACGTTCGAGCTTCCCTCGCTCTCCGAGCCGTTCCCGATCTCGCCGAAGGAGCACGGGACCGACTTCCTCATGAATCACCGGCACCTCTGGCTGCGCTCCTCGAAGCAGCATGCGGTGCTGCGCGTGCGCAACGAGATTGAAAAGGGCTGCCGCGATTTCTTCTACGACCGCGATTTCGTTCTGATCGACTCGCCGATCCTCACGGCCAACGCCGCCGAGGGGACCTCGACGCTGTTCGAGACGGATTACTTCGGCGAGAAGGCGTATCTGTCGCAGTCGGGCCAGCTCTATCTGGAGCCGGCGGCTGCGGCCTTCGGGAAGGTCTACTGCTTCGGACCGACGTTCCGCGCGGAGAAGTCGAAAACGCGGCGCCATCTCATGGAGTTCTGGATGATCGAGCCAGAGGTCGCGTTCCTCGAGTTCGAGGGGCTGCAGGAGCTCGCAGAGGAGTTCGTCGAGTACCTCGTACGCCGTGCCCTCGACCGCTGCAAGGAAGAGCTCAAGACACTCGAGCGCGACGTGACGAAGCTCGAGAACGTGAAACGTCCGTTCCCGCGCATCACGTATCGCGACGCAATCGAGTTGCTGACCGGCAAGGGGATGGACGTCAAGTTCGGTGACGACTTTGGCGGCGACGAGGAGACTGTGATCGCAAACTCGTTCGACCGCCCGGTCATGATCTCCCGCTATCCGACGGTGATCAAAGCGTTCTACATGCAGCCCGATCCGAAGGATCCGGACGTCGTTCTCGGCCTCGACATGATCGCGCCGGAAGGCTACGGCGAGATCATCGGCGGCTCGCAACGCATCCACGACCACGATCTGCTGCTGCAGCGGATCAAGGAGCACAAGCTGCCGGTCGAAGCCTTCCAGTGGTACCTCGATGTGCGCAAGTACGGCACCTTCCCACACTCGGGCTTCGGCATGGGCATCGAGCGCATGGTCGCCTGGGTCTCAGGCGTGCCGCATCTGCGCGAGACGATCCCGTATCCGAGAATGCTGAATCGGATTTACCCGTGATGGTCTTTCCCCCCGTCATCCTGAGGAGCGAAGCGACGAAGGATCTACTGATAGCACGGGCGATGCATGTGGCTGCGTCCCTCCAAGTGCTATCAGAAGATGCTTCGCTTCGCTCAGCATAGGTGAGGGACACGCTCAGCATGACCGGGGACACCATCCGCATCATCCCCCTCGGAGGCCTTTCCGAGATCGGGATGAACATCATGGTCTACGAGTGCGGCGAGGATGCGATCGTCGTCGACTGCGGGATGATGTTCCCCGACGCTGCGACGCTTGGCGTCGACGTCATCGTCCCCGACATGACGTATATCTACGAGAACGCAGACCGCTTTCGGGCGGTCTTTCTAACGCACGGCCACGAGGATCACATCGGCGCGGTCCCGTTCCTCGTCGAGAGGCTGAAGCTGCCGGTCTACGGCATGCCGCTCGCGCTCGGATTCGTGAAGGACAAGCTCGACGAGTTCGGAGTTGAAGGCGTCGAGCTGCGTCCGATCGCGCCGCGCGAGGTCGTCGAAGCCGGCTGCTTCCGGGTCGAGGCGATCAGGGTTACGCACTCGATCGTCGACGCCCTTGGCTTCGCGATCACGACTCCGGCCGGTACGCTGATCCACACCGGCGACTTCAAGATCGACCACACGCCCATCGACGCGAAGCCGACCGACATCGCGCGCTTCGCCGATTACGGAGAGCGCGGCGTTCTCGCTCTGCTGAGCGATTCGACGAACGCGCTCGTGCCGGGCCATTGCCCGTCGGAGCGGACCGTCGGCGGCGCCCTCGACCGGGTCTTCGCGAACGCGCCTGGGCGGATTCTCGTCACGACCTTCGCCTCGCACATCCATCGTATCCAGCAGGTGCTCGACCTCGCGCGCAAGTTCCACCGCAAAGTCGCGCTCGTCGGACGCTCCCTCGTCGACAACGTCGAGACAGCAGAGCGTCTGGGCTACCTCAAGTTCCCGCGCGAGCTTCGTGCCGGGTCGATGGACGGCAGTCCGCGCGACTACGTCATTCTCACCACCGGAACGCAGGGCGAGCCCTCATCCGCACTTTCGCGCATGGCGATCGGCGAGCACAAGCAGATCCAGATCCAGGAGGGCGACATCGTCATCATGTCGTCCCGCACGATTCCGGGGAACGAGCTTGCGGTCTCGCATCTGATCGACAACCTCTATCGTCGCGGCGCCGAGGTCGTCTCGCATGAACAGCCGGACGTCCACGTCTCCGGTCACGCGTGTGAAGAAGAGCTGAAGCTGATGATCAACATGACGCGGCCGAAGTTCTTCATCCCGATTCACGGAATCCTGCGGCATCTGATCCATCACGCGCGGCTCGCGAAAACGTGCGGCGTGCCAAACGGCGTCGTGATCACGAACGGCCAGGTCGCCGAGATCGAGGGCGACACGGTTCGCACGCTCCAGGATCGTGTCGCGCATGGCAAGGTCTTCATAGACGCCGAGGCGGAGGAAGTGCCGCAGGTCGTCGTCCGCGACCGCCAGCATCTCGCCGAGGATGGTTTTGTGATTGTGGTCGTCGCGATCGGTTCGGACGGCCGGCTGATCCGCGATCCGGAGATCATCACGCGCGGTCTCGTGCATGTCGATGCGAGCCAGGACATCCTCGACGACGTGCGCACGAAGCTCGTTGGCATGTTTACCGAAAGTGCTCCCGCCGAACTGCGCGATTCCGGCCTGCTGCAGGAAAAGATGCGCACGATGCTCAAACGCTATTTCCGGAAGACGATGGGGCGAAGGCCGCTCGTGTTGCCGGTGATCTGGGAAATGTAGGGGGGAGAAGCGAAATGCATTTGCTTCCACCACCCCCCGCCAGCAAACACACATGTCCATCCTTGAAGCGATCGTCCTCGGCCTGGTGCAGGGCCTGACCGAATTCATCCCGATCAGCTCGACCGGGCATCTGAAGATCGTTCCGGAGCTCCTCGGCTGGGGCGATCCGGGGGCGGCGGCATCGGCCGTCATTCAGTTCGGGACGATTCTCGCGGTAATCATCTACTTCTTCCGCGACATCGTCCGGCTGACGAAGGGATTCTTTCGGGGGCTGATTGCGCGGAAGCCATTCGGCGACCGCGACTCGGCCGAGGCGTGGTACGTGATCATCGCAACGATTCCGATCGTCGTCCTCGGGCTTCTTCTGAAGCATCAGATCGAAACGACGTTCCGGGGCACGTGGATCGTCACCTTCCAGCTCATCTTCATCGCGATCCTCATGCAGGTGGCCGAGCGTTACGCGATCAAACGGGGATTTCGTCCAGTCGAGGACTTCAATGCGAAGGATGCGGCCATCATCGGACTCGGCCAGTGCATCTCGCTGATCCCCGGATCCTCACGCAGCGGATCGACGATCATGACCGCGCTTTTCCTCCGCATATCGCACGAATACGCGGCGCGCTTCTCGTTCATCATGAGCATTCCGGCGATCACGGGAGCGGGTGTCCTTCAGCTCGTGTCCGAACGGGAGCAACTCGCCGCGATCGGGGTGACGCCGATCATGATCGCGATCGTGGTCGCCTTCATCTCCGGCTGGGCGTCGATCTTCTTCCTGCTCCGCTACCTGCGCACCCACACCACGCACATCTTCATCTACTACCGTTATGTACTCGGAGCGGTGATGTTCGGGCTGCTTGTGGCGGGCGTCATCACGTAGCTCGAACCTCATCCTGAGCGAAGCGAAGGATCTACTGAGAGCACAGGCAACGCGCGTGCATCCCTCGAGGAACGTGCCTTGTGTGGAGATTCACCCCGGCTCGTGCTCTCAGTAGACCCTTCGCTTCGCTCAGGGTTGGAGAAACATTCGCTCAGGGTTGGAGAACCTAGTCCGACAGCACCTGTACTTCGGGGATGTTCCGGTACTTTTCCGCAAAGTCGAGGCCGTAGCCGACGACGAACTGCGGCTCGATGGTGAAGCCGACGTAGTCCGCATGGAACGGGACTTTGCGCGCTTTCGGTTTGTCGAGGAACGTTGCGGTTTTCACTTTCGACGCCCCGCGTCCCTCAATGTAGTTGAAGACCTCGCGCATCGAGAGGCCGCTGTCGATGATGTCTTCGACGATCAGCACGGCCTTCCCGCGCATGTCGAGCTGCGGCTCCTTGAGGATCGTCACGACGCCGGAGGAGTACTTCTGATTGCCGTAGCTGGACACTTGAACGAAGTCGAGGGCGACGTCGAGGCTGACCTGGCGGACCAGGTCCGCGCAAAAGAAAACGGCTCCCTTGAGAACGCAGAGGGCGATCATTTCGGTCCCGGCAAAGTCGGTACTGATCTGACGCCCCATCTCGGTGACGCGGTTGTCGATCTGCTCGCGAGTGAATAATGTGGTCTGTCCCATCGGCGGCTGAATGATAACGTAACGAATCGAAACGCTCATGAAGATCGAACGCTTCGTTCCTGAAGGAAATCTGCTCGACGCGCGCAATGTGGTCGCGCCGTCGAAAATCATCTGCGTGGGACGCAACTACGCGGATCATGCGAAGGAGCTCGGCAACGAGACGCCGTCTGAGCCGCTGATTTTTCTCAAGCCCCCCAGCGCGCTGAACTCGCACGAGGGAAGGATCGTGCTGCCGCCACAGTCCCAGCGAGTCGAGTTCGAAGGAGAGCTGGCAATCATCATCGGCCGCGAGGCGAAGAACGTCGGCGCCGGCTCCTGGAGCGATTACGTCCTCGGCTTTGCCTGCGCGAACGATGTCACCGCGCGCGACCTGCAGAAGAAAGACGTGCAATTCACGCGCGGAAAAAGCTTCGATACCTTCTGCCCGATCGGACCGTGGATCGAGACCGATCTCGATCCTGCCGCGCTCCGCATTACTACCCGCGTCAACGGTGACGTGCGCCAGGACGCGAATACGCGCCAGATGATCTTCTCGTGCGGCGTGCTCGTTGAGTTCATCTCCGCGGTGATGACGCTTTTCCCGGGTGATGTGATTCTCACCGGCACGCCCGCCGGCGTCGGCCCTCTCGCGTCGGGAGACACGGTCGAGGTCGAGATCGAAGGCATCGGCACGTTGCGCAATGTCGTGGCGTGACGAGCTCGTTCGCCGTTTCCCGCGACTGGAAGTACTGCCCGCTGACGCGTACGTAGTCGGCGGCGCGATCCGCGACCTTCTCCTCGAGCGCGAGCCGGCCGACGTCGATGTGGCATGTCTCGATGCGCGCGCGTGCGCCGAACGGATCAGCAGCCGCGTCATCCGGCTCGGCACCGAAGAACATCTGAGCGCCTGGCGCGTGGTCGACGGAGATCACATCTACGACTTTGCCGATCTGCTCGACGGCGCGATCGGTCCCGATCTCGCGCGCCGCGACTTCACCGTCAATGCGATGGCCGTGAAGCTCGGATCGGGCGAGCTGCTCGATCATCACGGGAGTCAGCGCGATCTCGGCGCGCGGGTCGTCAGGATGATCAATGCCTCGAACTTTGACGACGACCCGCTTCGCTGCCTGAAGGCAGTGCGGATGGCGACGGTCCTCGGCTTCGAGATCGAGCCGCTGACCGTTGCGGCGATTCGCGCGCGCGCGGCGAAGGTGTCGTCAATCGCCGCCGAACGGGTGACGTATGAGTTGTCCGTGATTTTCTCAGCGGGCCGGTTTCGCCGCGCGGTCGCGCTGCTTCATGAGAGCGGTCTGGACGAGCCGCTGTTCGGCCGGGCTCTCGACAGCGGCGCGTACCACGCGGATGACGTGACGCTCGCCGGAGCGATGGCGCTGCTGGTTGACGAGCCGGGCGAGTACGGAAAGAGATGGCGCTGGGGCGCGGCTCTGCGGCGCGAGGCGGCCGCCCTGCAGTTGCTGCTGCCGCTGTCTGGTGATCATCGCGTCGAGCTCTACGAGGCAGGAG
>JAENWF010000068.1 GCA_016650215.1 Thermoanaerobaculia bacterium | reverse complement strand
TTGAAAGGCACCCGTTGACCGCTTCGCTCCGCTCAGGGTAGAAACGCGCCTCGTGCTTCGCAACGACTCGCTCATCTCGCAACTTCGCACCGGCGTCCGGTCGAGCGCGGAGTTTCAGCGGCTCCTCGACCCCGACTCGCGTTTCGAGATCACAGGCGCCGCGGTCGAGGCCCGCGCGCTCCTCATTGCAACGCTTCAGGAAGCGACGCGCCGGCGCATCGCGGTGATCATGCCGGGCGAAGCCGCGACGTCCGATTTCGAGACCGCGCTCCGCCTCTTCCATCGCGATCCTGCCTCCGTTTCGATCTATCCAAGCCCGTCGCTCTCCCCCTACCAGGACATCGGCCCCTCCCTCGGCGTCGTCCGCGAAGAAGTCCGCGCGCTCGGCATGCTGATCGATCAATCGGCCGACATTCTCATCATTCCGGCGCGCGCTCTTTTCCAGCGGCTGCCTGACGCCGAAATGTTCCGCAGCCGCATCAGCCGCCTCGCGGAAGGCGACGAGATCGACGTGCACGCGCTCCTGCAGCGCCTCCTCGACAACGGCTTCGTCCGCACCGATCTCGTCGGCGAGGCGGGAGAGTTCGCATTCCGAGGAGGCATTCTCGATCTCTTCCCGCCGACCGCGCCGCGCCCCGTGCGGGTGGAACTGTTCGGCGACACGATCGACTCGCTCCGCTGGTTCGAAGTCGAGACGCAACGCTCCGAGGAGGCGTCGGGACCGGTGATCGTTGCGCCGATGATGCAGTTCCCGATGGACAAGGCAGCGCGCATAGCTCTCGCGCGCCGCCTCTCGCTCGACTTCAACGACCCGCTCTACAAACGCGATCTCAGCGAGAAGATCGAACGACTCAACGAGAACGGGACCTTCCCCGGAATCGAGCACTACCTGCCGGTCGCGGCGAATGCGATCACGTTCGCGGAGCTCCTCAGCCGCGAGGGCTGGTCGCTCGCACTCATCGAGCCGGACCAGATTACGACGACGATCGCCAAATACGAGTCGCTCCTCCGCGCCGAATATGAAGCCGCATCGGAAAAGGGACGCGCCGTCTACGCGCCCGAGAAGCTCGTCGCGCCCGGTCCCGACGTGCTGAACTTCATCGGCACCGCCACCCTCGCGCTCAGCGAGATTCACGTGCGCGGCAATGGCGGATTCAAAGAGTTGCGCGTCGCCGCGCCGCAGACCGAGCGCTACACCAACCGTCTCAGCGAACTGGCCGCCGACCTTGCGAAAGGCCAAAAGAAGATTCTCTTCGCGGCAACAAAAGGCGGGAGCGAGAAGATCGAGCGGCTGCTCCGCGAGTTCAACGTTCCCTACGTCGACGATGCGAGGAATCCTGCCGCCGCACTCGGGTCCGATCTCGTCGTCACCTCCGGCAACCTCGCGCGCGGGTTCACCTTTGCCCCACTCGATCTCACGCTCTACTCCGAGTGGGACCTCTTCGAGCCCCCACCTTCGACCCGCGTCGGAAGCAAAAAGAAAAATACCGACGCGTTCCTCACCGATCTTCGCGATCTCAAGTCGGGCGACTACATCGTGCACGTCGATCACGGCGTCGGCCGTTTCGGCGGCCTGCAGCGCATCCCCTTCGGCGAAACTGAGCGCGAGGTCATGGAGATCGAGTACGCCACCGGCGGCAAGCTGCTCATGCCAATGGAGAACCTCAATCTCATTCAGAAGTACTCGGGTGGCGGTGACGCGCACCCGAAACTCGACAGGCTCGGCGGGACCGCGTGGGCGCGCACCAAGGCGTCGGTCAAAAAGGCCATGCGCGACATGGCTGACGAGCTTCTCAAGCTTTATGCGACCCGCCAGATGGTGCAGGGCCACACGTTCAGCAAGGACTCCCCGTGGCAATTCGAGTTCGAGGAGGCCTTCGAGTTCGACGAGACCGAGGACCAGATGGCGGCGATCGACGACATCAAGTCGGACATGGAATCGCGCAAGCCGATGGACCGTCTGCTTTGCGGCGACGTCGGCTATGGAAAAACCGAGGTCGCGATGCGTGCCGCGTTCAAGTCGGTGATGGATGGGAAGCAGGTCGCGGTCCTCGCGCCGACGACCGTCCTCGCCTACCAGCACTACCGCACGTTCCTGCGCCGCTTCGCGTCGTTCCCAGTCACGATCGAGCTCATGACGCGCTACTACACCGCGAAAGATCAGAAGGAGATCGTCCGCAAGCTCGAGACAGGCGAGATCGACGTGATCATCGGTACGCACCGCGTGCTGTCGAAGGACATCAGCTTCAAGGACATCGGCCTCGTCGTCATCGACGAGGAGCAGCGCTTCGGCGTCGCGCAGAAGGAGAAGCTCAAGCAGCTCAAGAAAGCGGTCGACGTGCTCGCAATGTCGGCGACGCCAATTCCGCGCACGCTCCACATGTCGCTCGTCGGCATCCGCGACATCTCCGTCATCGAGACGCCGCCGAAAGACCGGCTAGCGATTCAGACCGCTGTCGTCCCGTTCAACGACGAGTTCGTGCGCGAGGCAATCGAGTTCGAGACGGCGCGCGGCGGACAGGTCTTCTTCGTTCACAACCGCGTCGAGTCGATTTACGCGATGAAGGAGTACCTCGAAAAGCTGATCCCCGGCCTGCGCGTCATCGTCGGCCACGGGCAGATGGAAGAGCGCGAGCTCGAGCGCGCGATGCTCGCCTTCATCACCCGCGAATTCGACGTTCTGCTCGCGACAACCATCATCGAGAACGGCATCGACATCCCCGCCTGCAACACGATTCTCATCAATCACGCGGAGCGCTTCGGCCTCTCGCAGCTCTACCAGCTCCGCGGACGCGTCGGCCGCAGCGATCGCCTGGCCTTCTGCTACCTGCTGGTCCCCTCGGACCGCGTGCTCTCCGGCGACGCGCGCAAACGGCTCGCGGCTATTCAGGAGTTCTCCGACCTCGGCGCCGGCTTCCGCATCGCGGCGCGCGACCTGGAGATCCGCGGAGCCGGCAACATCCTCGGCGGCGAGCAGTCGGGCCAGATCGCCGCGGTCGGCTTCGAGATGTACACCAGG
>JAENWF010000067.1 GCA_016650215.1 Thermoanaerobaculia bacterium | reverse complement strand
GCCAGAAGCCGCGGAATGTCGGCGGGATCGTGCTGGAGGTCGTCGTCCATCGTGACGACCAGATCTCCGCGCGACTCGCGCAAGCCGCAGAGCGTAGCCGCCTGCTGGCCGAAGTTGCGCGTGAGCTGAAAGGCGCGAATGTGCTCGTCCCGAACGAGACGTTCGAGAGTCTCCCAGATGTGAGGGTCAGGTGATCCGTCATCGACGAAGATGATCTCGTAGTCGTCGGGCGACTCACGGAACACCGCAGCAATCCCGCTCGCCAGCGCTTCGAGCGCCGGACTGTCGTAGACGGGAACCACGACCGACACAAGCCTGCGGCGATTGCTGCTCATTCTTCCGCCTTATACTCGGCTTCCGCCGCTCTCATGCCCAAACGCGTCGCGATCCTGCAGTCGAACTACATTCCGTGGAAGGGGTACTTCGACATTATCCACGACGTCGATGAATTCATCTTTCTCGACGACGTACAGTACACGCCACAGGACTGGCGAAATCGAAACCGCATCAAGACGGCGCAGGGGGCGGTATGGCTCACGATTCCTGTAGGCTCCCGCGACGACCGGCGGATCTGCGACGTGGAGCTGCCGCCAGCATGGGGTCAGGCGCATTGGCGGAAGATTGAGAGTGCTTATGCGACTGCCCCTTACTTCGCGGCATATCGAGCCTTCTTCGAGACCGTGTACCTCGAGTCGGAGTGGAAATATCTATCCGATCTCAATCAACATCTCGTGCGACGGATTGCGTCCGAGATCCTCGGCATTACGACCCGATTTCGCGACTCACGAGAGATCGAGAGCCAGGGGAGAAAGCAGGAGCGTCTCCTCAATCTGCTGCGGCGGGCGGGGGCTACTTCTTATGTTTCGGGCCCTGCCGCGAAGGACTACATCGAGCCGGCGAGGTTCCGCGAAGCGGGGATCGACCTTGTCTGGAAGGACTATTCAGGTTACCCGCCGTACCCTCAGTTTCACCCTCCCTTCGTCCACGACGTGACCATTCTCGACCTCCTGTTTCATACCGGCCCGGACGCGCCTCGATACATCTGGGGATGGAGAAGCAGATGATCGACGACGCGATCTTTATCACCGGGATGCAGCGGTCTGGAACCACGCTGCTCGAAAGGCTGCTGGCCTCGCAGAGTGGCGTGTCTCTGCTGTCACAACCGTTTCCGCTGCTGTTCGTTGAAGCGAAGCGCGCGTTTCTCCGCTTCATCGGCGGCGGCGATGACCTTTTCCCGCTCGGGCATCTGTTGCTCGAGGGGCGTTATTCGAGACGTTCGTTCGCAACGTGGCTGCGGGAGTGGCGAATCTCATCCGACGACCTCGATGACCTTTTCGCGCGGATGCAGAGCTACTCAGGGCAATACACACGGTTCGAGCCAGAGACGGTGGCGTGTGCTTCCGCAACGATCGAGGCGGATGACGATTTCGCTGAGGTGCTGCACAAACTCGTGCGCGGGCTGGCGCGGCCAGCCGGCGCCCGATGGGTCGGCAGCAAGGAAACGGTTTGCGAGGAGTACCTGCCGTTGCTGCTCGAACGCGGTTTCCGATGCGCGATCATCATTCGTGACCCGCGCGATGTCGTCGCTTCGCTGAACCACGGCCGCGGCCAGGAGTTCGGCGGCGCTCTCAAGCCGACTCTGTTCAATGTGAGGAACTGGCGGAAGAGCGTGGCGTTCGCACTCGCCATGGAGAAGCACCCGCGGTTCTTCTGGTGCCGTTACGAAGATCTGGTGACCAATCCGGCGCGCGAACTATCAAGGCTCGGAAACTCACTTGCGATCGGCGACTTTGACGCAGGCGCGCTCGATGGAGACATCCGTGATTCAAGAGGCGTCATCTGGCCAGGGAACTCGTCACATCTCGAGGTGGTGCGGGGCGTGAGCTCTTCGTCAGTCGGAGCGTTCCGCAACGTACTGCCGCCTGAGGTCGCGACGCTGGTCGAGGCCGCCTGTCTTCCGGAGCTTCGCCTCCTTGGGTACGAGACGACGCTGTCCGTCGCAGATTCGATTCGCGCGATTTCCGGATATTCGGAACCATACGAGATCACACGCCCGGGGATGGAACGCGACACCGCTACCCCGGAGAACCTCGGCGTGGAAATCGAGCGACTCGACCGATTGAACGCCGCCGGATCCGAAGAGTGGTTTCTGTTCGAGTCCGTTCGCGAGCAGCTGACCGAGGGGATGCGCTGATGCTCGTTTCCGAGCGGCGCGCTTCGGTCGTTCTCTTCAAACTCCTCCGCTCACGTGCAGACCCTCGCCCGTACCTTCTGCCCGCGAACGTGTGTCCCGTCGTTCCTGCCGCATTCGCGCTGGCCCAACAACCGTTCGTGATCGTCGACATCGCCGAGCCGTGGCTCGAGATCGATCCGGATGCCTCTATGAGTCGCGTTCGCGATCGACCGAATGAATACGGCGGTCTCGTGTTTGTCCGGCCGTACGGAAGTGAGCGCGACCCGACATCGTTCTTCAATGGACTCAAGGACGAGCAGCCCGACCTCTTCATCATCGACGACAAGTGTCTCTGCCGCCCTGATTGCGACGGAGAGCGCCTTTCACCCCGCTCCGATGCGACGCTTTTCAGCACGGGACGCGCGAAATATGCGGACATCGGGGGAGGAGGCTTCGCGCATCTGGCGCCATCGGTTCTCTACGCTGACGTCGAGCCGGCGAGCGTGGACTGGCTCGACCTCACGCCAGAAGAGACGGCCTGGACCGAGCGCCGTCGACATACGATCGAGGCGATTCGAGCGGCAGACGAACAGAAGACCGTGCTGAACGAGATTTACCGCCGCGTTCTGCCGCGAGAGATTCAGTTTCCGGACGAGCTGCAACGCTGGCGTTTCAACATTCGCGTCCCGCGGCCGGAGCTTCTGATCGACAGCATCTTTGCCGCGGGACTCTTCGCGAGCCGTCATTACCCGCCGGTCGTTGCGGGAGAGTTCCCGATCGCCTCACGCGTCCACGAGACGATCGTCAATCTCTTCAGCGACCGCCACTTCGATCCGGATCGTGCAAGACGGATTTCGGAGCTCGTGCTGCGACACCTCGAGCAATCTGATCGACTCCGAACGCCGCTAGAACGATGAACTCCAGAAGCATCGGTGTTCGGAACCGCCAGTCGAAATCGAGGACCGTGATTGCTTGGAAGAAAGCGAAGGTGACGATCCACATCACCGCGAAAAGAACCAGACGTCTCCGGCGGTGGTCGGCGGCCCGGAGTGTCCAGACCGTTCCCATGACTGCGAGCAGGTACAGCGGAATGAAGTAGATCAGGTTGAGAAGGTTGTGAAAGCGCGAGAAAGTCGACGATGTGAACTGAAAGAACCGGACGAAGCGCACTCCCTGCATCGCAAGGTGATCGTTGTATGTGCGGGGAGGACGCCGCGCGACTTCAAGGCGGTCATAGATGACCTCGCCCGTTTTCTCGCGATTCGCAAACTCCACGATCTTCGGCCTGATAAACCGGAACGGCCAGCAAGCCGGATCATGGACCACATACGTCCGGATGAGGAGCGCGCCGAGCATTCCTGTCAGGAGAACGATCGCCACGGCGCGCTTCTGGGCGCGGGTTCGGTCGCCGACGAAAAGCAGCTCCGCAACGATCGTGAGGACAACGATGACGACCCCGGGCGGGCGAGTGAAAACAGCTGCGCAGAGCGCGACGCCTAACCATATGCGGCGCCCCCTGAAGTCCCCGAAGATTCCGCGGGCGACCAGTGCGAAAGGGATGAATGCAGCAAGAATGAAGAGGACGTCCGTCATTACGAAGGACATCCAGTGAAAGATGTCGAACGCCGCGAGATAGAAAACCAAGGCCGCGGCCGGTGCGGCAACTGACGGAGTCGTGCGGCGGACGAGATCGACGAGAAGAACGGCAGCGATCCCGCTCAGGAAAATGTTGAGCAGCATCATGATCATCATGAAGTGCTCGGGAGAGATCGCGCGGGCGGCTGCCAGAAGAGAGAGATAGATGAGCTTCGTCCACCGAACCGCGTCGAGGTTGAAAATGCCCGATTGGTCTCCGTACAACAGACCGTCGGCGAGCGTGATGTAGAGCCCGGTGTCGGGGTTCGCACGCGGCCTGCCGCGAGTGGCAGCGCCGTGCAGGATCACGGTCGCGAAGAAAACAAACCAGTGCGACGAAAGAGCGCGATCCAGAAGGCGCTTCATCGCACGAAGCCCCGCGCCCGGAAAACCTCAACGATCGATCGTGCGTTCTGCTCCGCGCTCACGGTGTCGCTGTCGATGGCGAGCTCGGGGGTCAGAGGCGGCTCGTACGGGTCGTCGATCCCTGTGAAGTTCCGGATTTCGCCGCGCCTTGCTGCGGCGTACATTCCCTTCGTGTCACGGCTCTCGCAGACTTCGAGTGGTGCATCGACGAAGACTTCGATAAAGCGATCGCCGCCCACCATGGTCCGCACCGCGTCGCGGGTCGCACGGTAGGGACTGACGGCAGCGCATACCACGGCACCTCCGTGGCGCGCGATCTCCGCGGCGACGAACCCGATGCGAAGGATGTTCGCGTCGCGGTCCTCTTTCGAGAAGCCGAGACCCTTCGAGAGATGGGTCCGCACCACATCGCCGTCGAGAACGGTGACCTGTCGTCCGTGTTCGAGGAGGAGTGTCGTCACGATTTCGGCCGTTGCGGATTTCCCGGCACCGCTCAGACCGGTGAGCCATACACAGAACCCCTGTTTATGACGCGCCGGATAGCTCTCGCCAAGGATCGCCGCCACGCCAGGGCGTGTGAACCACACCGGCAGCGGTACGCCGCGATTCAGATAGTCGTCGCGGACCTGCGTGCCTGAGAGGGATCGTGTCGATGCTCCCTGCGGGACCTTGGAGGTTTCCTCGTACCGATCCTCGTCAGCGAGATAGAGCATTTCCTCGAAGAGAACCGGTTTGACGCCGATCTCCGCGGCGTGGAGCGAAACGAGTTGCTGCGCATCGTACGCCCCGTAGAAACCGGGTCCGGGACTCGCGTGATCGCGGCCGACGATGAAATGGTTCGCCCCGTAGTTGCGACGGATGATCGCGTGCCATAGAGCTTCGCGCGGACCGGCCATCCTCATCGCGAGCGGAAGCAAAGACAAAACGACTCGGCCTGCGGGATAGTGAGCCGCGATCTCCTTGTATGTGCGGACGCGTGTGTAGTGGTCGACGTCCCCCGGCTTCGTCATGCCGACGACAGGATGGAGAAGCAGCACACCGTCGACCGCCTCGATTGCGCGCAGGGTCAGCTCTTCATGAGCGCGATGCATCGGGTTCCGCGTCTGAAACGCCACGACGTTTGCGTGGCCGCGCGCCTCGAGCAGAGATCGCACTTCCGCCGGCGTGTGGCGCAGCTCGCGGAAATCATGGGGGCGGGGAAGGGGAAGCACGCGCAGCGGTCCGCTGATAGCGCGCGCGCCCCACGTATCCATCTCCGCGACGAGCGGATGGCGGCGATCGGCAGTTCCGAAAACCGGCCCGGCCAGCTCCTCCGGGCGCCACGTGTAAATTTCTTCGATCGTCATCACCGCGACGATGTCGTTGCGCGAGTTCCGTAGTGCGACGTCTGTCCCTTCACGGAGCGCGACCTCACCGGAAACCGGAAGAAAGATCGGTATGGGAAAGAGCGTCTCGTCCTCGAGTCTCATTCCGTTTCGGACTCCGTCGAAGTCGCGCCGGGTCATGAAGCGGTCCAGCGGTGAAAACCCGCCCGTGGCCAGAAGCTCGAGGTCACACATCGACCGTTCCGAGATTTGAAGCGACGAGAGAGTCTTCGCGTACGCACGAAGCTCGGGCAGTGAGTCCGGAGACTCGATGAGGCCGACCAGACGTCCGCCGTACGGAGAGATGAGAGTGGCTGTCAAGTTAGGACGCGCAATCTACCAGCGCCACGTTGCGAATTGCCAGCGTCATGCGAAAGTGTGCTGCGTTTGCCTGCTCCAGCAACGACGATCGTCGATGTGATGGCGAGCACGAGTCTGCGTATACTTGGTGGCATCCGGTCCGCACCCTCGAGAGACACCTATGGTTACGTACTACGGCGTCGCTTTCTTCAGGCGAAATCTCGTTGTTGCTTCCGGCAGGACGATCGATGTCCCAACGCATTGCATTTGGTCGTCAAATCGCGCTCGTGGTCACCATTCTGATTCCGCTCGTGGCGTTTGCCGGCGAGCCGGTGGGGCATCCGTCGGGCGGCGGAGCGGCGATCGAGTGGTCCGCGAACATCAGCGGCCACGACCACGTCCGCCTCACTGTCGCCGCGCCGGACGGCGAGGTCTACACGAAGACCTTTCGCGCGGGCCAGCCCATGTCGTTCCGTGTCCAGGATCTCGGCGCTGGTGTCGCGGACGGCGTCTACAACTACGAATTGATCGTGGGGCCGCGGGTCCCTCCCGGCGTCGCCAGGCAACTCGAGAATGCTCGCGTAGTGAATGACGAGAAAGCTGCGAAGAAGATCAGGCACGACAACGGTCTCGACAACGCCGTAATCCAGTCGGGGAGCTTCACGGTGCTCAACGGCTCGATCGTGTCTCCCTCCCTGCAGGAATCGACCGGCAAACCGAGCGTCAGCGCTCACCCGCAATCCGATACGACCTCCAGCGGTCAAGCCAGCGGCAACGGCCGGAACCCGGGCGACGTGACGGCGCTGGATCAGGTGATTCCCGACGATCTCATCGTGCAGGGGAGTGCATGTATCGGCCTCGATTGCGTGAACAACGAGACCTTCAGCTTCGACACGATCCGCATGAAGGAAAACAACACGCGGGTCAAATTCGAGGACACGTCGGCTACCACATTCCCAACCACCGACTGGCAGCTGACGGCAAATGAGTCGGCCAGCGGCGGACAGAACAAGTTCTCGATTGAAGACGTCACATCCGCAAAGATTCCGTTCACTGTTGAGGGCGGCTCGCCGACGAACTCCGTGTATATCGACAGCACCGGCCGCGTGGGGTTCCGCACGTCGACTCCCGTTCTCGATCTTCATGCCGCCACTTCGGATACTCCGGCCATCCGACTCGAACAGAACAGCGCCGGCGGGTTCACCGCCCAGACGTGGGATATCGCCGGTAATGAAGCAAACTTCTTCGTCCGGGATGTGACCGGGGGGTCGCGTCTGCCGTTCCGCATCCGGCCGGGGGCGCCCACGAGCTCGATCGACATCAACGCCGTCGGAAGGGTCGGGATCGGTACGGCTTCTCCGGCTGAGAAGGTGCATGTGTTTGAGTCCGCGGATGCGAACACTCTTCTGTCGGTCGAAAACTCGGGCCTTGGCTTGATGTCTGCCGGCGTTCTCCGCTCGAAATCGGATTCGGCCACGTCGAACTTTCAGTCTCACGGATCGGGGCGGACACTCAGTCGATTCGGGCAGACGCTCGCCTCATGGAACGAGATGCTCGCCGTCAGTGGGAACGGACTCATCATCGGTACGCTCGGAGCGAAGCCGCTGATTTTCGGTACGAACAATGCCGCGCGTCTCACCATCAGCGATACCGGAGCGGTTACGATTCCAGGCAACCTTACGGTTTCCGGGGTCAAGAACTTTGCAGTGGAAGACCCTGCGGATTCTTCGCGCGCGATCTACTTCACCGCGCTGGAGGGGCCCGAAGCTGGAACGTACTTCCGTGGTACCGCGAAGACGGTCAATGGCGAGGCTGTCGTCGTGTTGCCCGGCTACTTCGCGCGGCTTACAGAGAATGAGCGGATGACTGTGCAGCTCACGCCTGTGGGTTCCTGGGGGCAACTCTATGTTGCCGGGAAATCGCCGGAGAAACTCGTCATCAGGATCGCGGAAGGCGGCGTCGACCTCGAGTTCGACTACCTTGTTCAGGGAGTCCGAAAAGGCTACCTCGACTACAAAGTCGAGCGAACTGGCGTGTTCCCCGTCAAATAGCTTTCCCGGCCCGGAGAGCCGTGGTTCTCCGGGCCACAAGGCGAGTCCGAAAGCCGTGCGGAGCGCGCGCGTTCCCGCAAAGAAGAGACCGAGCACGCGTCGCATATCATGCGTGACTCGTGAAAACCGCTCTCATTTTCGGCGTGTCGGGGCAGGATGGTGCCTATCTCTCGCGTCTCCTGCTCGACAAAGGCTACTTCGTCCACGGCACCTCACGCGACGCCGCGCGGCAGCTGTTCACGGGCCTTCAGGCGCTCGGGGTCCGCGAGCGCGTGACGACGCATTCATTGTCGATGCTCGATTCGGGCGAGCTGCAGCGGCTCATCGACGAGGTCCGCCCCGACGAGATCTACAACCTGGCGGGACTGAGCTCAGTCGCGCTGTCGTTCGTCGAGCCAGAGATGGCGCGCGAATCGATTGCCGAAGCGCAGGCGCGTCTGCTCGAGGTTCTCCGCTCGTCCGGCGCGGCGTCGCGTCTGTATCAGTCGGCGTCGAGCGAATGCTTCGGCGACCTGCCGCACGGTTCGTCGGGCGACGAGAGAACGCCGTTCGCGCCGCGCAGCCCATACGCAGAGGCGAAGGCGGAGGCGCATCGCACCACGATTCACTATCGCGAAACGTACGGTCTCTATGCGGTGTCGGGCATCGTCTGCAACCACGAATCACCGCTCCGCACCGAGAGGTTCGTGACCCGGAAGATCTTTGCCGCTGCGGCGGTCGCCGCCGCCGGTTCTCGTGAAAAGCTGGCATTGGGCGACATGTCCGCTTCACGTGACTGGGGCTATGCCGCCGAGTACGTCGAGGCGATGTGGCTGATGCTGCAGCGCGATCTGCCGGACGACTTCGTCATCGCGACCGGCGAGAGCCACACTGTCGAGGAGCTTGCATCGGCCGCGTTCGCGGAGTTCGGCCTCGACTATCGCGACCATGTCACCGTCGACAGCTCGTTCTTTCGACCCACTGATCTCCGCTACAGCCGAGGTAACCCGTCGCGTGCGCGCAGGGAGCTGGGATGGGAGGCGCGGACGAGATTCACCGGGCTCGTGAGACTTCTTGCGGACGCAGAGCGCCACGCCGTGGGAGCGAAAGAGAACCAGACCCTGCGCGCAGGGTCGTGAGGACTTGCAGGTTCTGTCCGGCCCGCCGTTCCCCGGGGGCGCTCGTCTCAGCGAATCGCTGTGCGCGATGGCCTCTTATAATCGGCGGTCATGAAGAAGACTCTGCTCGTTTGTCTGCTGCTCGCGCATCCGCTCGTGGCGCAGGTTCGTCCCGTCAACACGTTCTCGATCGTGGCGCGCGACCCTGCGACCGGGCAGATTGGAGTCGCGGTGCAGTCGCACTGGTTCGCGGTCGGTCAGATCGTGCCGTGGGCGGAAGCGGGAGTGGGGGCGGTGGCGACGCAGAGTTTCGTCGATCCATCCTACGGAAAGCTTGGTCTCGATCTTCTGCGCGCAGGCAAGTCTGCCCCGGATGCCCTCCGGGCGCTTCTCGGCGGTGACAGCGCGTGCGAAGTCCGACAGGTCGCTTTCATCGACGCAAACGGAGATGTTGCGACGTTCACCGGCAGCCGCGACATCGTGGCGGCCGGTGGAATCGCAGCAGGCGGGAAGAGCAGCGCGAACGTGAGCTGCGGGTCGGCGGGGGGAGCGCTGAGCATCGGACGCGATTTCGCGGTGCAGGCGAACCTGATGGCGAACGACCGCGTGTGGCCGGCGATGGAGAAAGCGTTCGCGGCGTCGAAAGGCGATCTCGCCGAACGGATGCTCGCAGCGCTCGACGCCGCGCAGGCAGCAGGGGGAGACATCCGCGGCAAGCAGTCGGCGGCCCTGGTGGTGGTCGGGGCAAAGTCGACGGGGCGTACGTGGCAGGATCGGATCTTCGATGTCCGCGTCGACGATCATCCTCAACCCCTGGATGAGCTGCGCCGTCTCGTCACGCTTCATCGCGCGTACAACCACATGAACGCCGGCGACCTAGCGGTCGAGAAAAAAGACAACGAGGCGGCGCTGCGCGAGTACAGCGCAGCGGAGCAGATTGCCGCGACGACGGCCGGAATCCCGAAGAGCCGCCACGCCGAGATGATCTACTGGCACGCAGTCGCGCTCGTTGCCATGAATCGCATCGAAGAGGCGCTGCCTCTTTTCGGGCGCGCGTTCCGGCTCGAGCCGTCGTGGAGAGAGCTCACGCCGCGATTGTCGCGCTCAGGTCTTCTGCCGGATGACCCGAAACTAATCGAGCGAATCGTCGCCCGCCAGGACAAGGACTGAGAGACCGGACACGAGCCTAGCCACGACGCATGGCTTCGATTTGGATCGAGTCGAGCAACTCGGCTGGCCAGAATCCGAAACCTTCATCTGACGGCAGCCTTCGCGGCACGGGTGGCTGTTTCCTGGCGCACGATTGGCGCGACTCTCGTTCCGAACAGCTCGATCGCGCGCATGACCTTCTCGTGCGGAAGCGTTCCGACGCTCACGTGCAGGAGGAAGCGGTCATTTGCAAAGAGCTCATGCTCGAAGAGAATCTTGTCGATGAGCTCCTGCGGGCTGCCGACGTGCAGCGCGCCACGGGGCGAGCGAAGCGCTTCATACTGCGCGCGGTCGAATCCGCCCCATCCCCGCTCGCGACCGATCTTGTTCATCATCCCGACGTAAGGGCGGTAGTACTCGTCGGCGGCTTCCTTCGAGTTCTCGCCGACGTAGCCGTGCGAGTTGATTGCGAGCTTGAGCTTTGACGGATCGTGCCCCGCTCGCCGTCCGGCATCGCGGTACATGTCGACGAACGACGTGAATCGCTCCGGCATGCCACCGATGATCGCGATGGTCATCGGAAGGCCGAGAGTTCCGGCGCGGACCGCCGACGCGGGCGTCCCGCCAACTGCGATCCAGACCGGCAGAGGTTCCTGAACGGCGCGCGGGTAAACGCCGCGATTGTCGATGGGTGGGCGATGCGGACCCGACCAGGTGACGCGTTCGGATTCACGGATCTTCAGAAGAAGCGCGAGCTTCTCGCTGAAGAGGGTGTCGTAGTCGTTGAGATCGTTTCCGAAGAGAGGGAAAGACTCGGTGAACGAGCCGCGCCCGGCCATGATCTCCGCCCGTCCGCCTGAGAGGAGATCGAGTGTCGCGAAGTCCTGATAAACGCGGACAGGATCATCCGAGCTGAGGACCGTGACCGCGCTCGCCAGCCGGATTGTTTTCGTCCGCTCAGCCGCGGCCGCGAGTACGACCGCGGGTGCCGACACTGCAAAGTCGGGACGGTGATGCTCGCCGACCCCGAACACCTCGAGCCCGACCTGATCGGCGAGCGCGATCTCTTCGATCAGATTGCGGAGACGTTCTCCCGGACTGATCGTCCGATTCGTATTCGGATCCGGCGTGACCTCACCGAAAGTCGTGATTCCCAGCTCCATGGATAACTCCTGATTACTGCGCGGTGACCGGCGTGCGCCGGAGTGAGAGATTGATGATGCCGCCTGCGATGCCGGCCGCGAGCACGGCAGCCACGATGAGCGGAGTCCATACAGAACCGAGGCCAGAAAGCGCGTCGAGGGAGAAGCGGCCGTAACCCGTGAGAGCGATCGCGACCGCGCCAGTCGCGTAGAGCAGCGGGAGCTCGACACCATTGGACGTGGCAAAAACGCCATGCCAGTGAACGGTGACCGCGGCGACGATCATGATCGAGAGCATGAGGGCCGGACCGATCGGTCCGAACAGTCCCACTGCTACGAGAAGGCCGCTCGCGATTTCACCCGCGGCAGCGGCGGCAGCAAAAAGGCGCGCCGGCCGGAACCCGAGGCTCTCGAAGAACCCGCTGGTCCCGGTCAGGCCGTACCCTCCGAACCAACCGAAGAGTTTCTGTGAGCCGTGAGCCGCCATGAGAAGTCCGAGAACGAGCCGTGCCAGGAGTAGTCCCTGATCCATGTGTTCCTCCGTAGTTGTGCAAGTGACTATACAAAAAGTAGTGACTAGAATTTAAGTTGAGGCTTTGAAATTCCCAGCCAGGAATTGGTATTCTCATCGGGCAGGATGAAGAAAGACGATCTGGCCACTCCGGCTCTCTGCGAGACCTTTCACCAGGCGATCGAGCTCATCGGCCGCCGGTGGACCGGGGCGATCATTTCCCTCCTCCTTCAGTCGCGCTGCCGTTTCGCGACACTGCGCGATGCAGTTCCGGAGATCACCGACCGGATGCTCAGCGAGCGGCTCCGGGAGCTCGAGAGCCACGGAATCGTCGAGCGGACCGTGATCCCCGACACCCCCGTGCGCGTCGAGTACGCGCTGACAAAAAAAGGCCGCGGCCTCGCGACCGCAGTCGACGCGATCTCCGACTGGGCTCATAAGTGGGGCGAGCTCCCGCCGGTTCCCGCCGGACGCAAGTCCGCGCCGTCGCGGCGTACCCGTGCGTAAGCACCTCGCCCGTACGGTAACTGTCCATCCATCGGCGGCGCGATCATTGCTCACTGTCTCCGCGGAGGTATACCGAATGGAGATCAACTGGCGAAAAGACGTCGACGCCGCAATGAAAGAGGCCGCGGGCGCGAGGAAGCCGATCCTGCTCGACTTCAGCGCTGCACCGATGTGAGGGGGATGTGCTCGGCTGGATGCCGAGGTCTACCCTGATCCGGAGGTTGCCGGGTTCATTACTGATACTTTCATTCCGGTCCGCGCACACGTGAAAGAGTAGCCGCAGACGTTCGAGCGCTTCGGCGCACAGTGGACGCCGACGGTTCTGATCAGCGAGCCCGACGGCACCGAGCGCCATCGTTTTGAAGGGTTTCTCCCGAAGGACGACTATCTCGCGCAGCTCCGCCTCGGGCTTGCACACGCGGCACGTGCGCGCGGCGAGTTCGCTGCAGCGGAGAAGGGGTATCGCGAGCTCTCCGAAGGGAAGAGCGGCGAGGAAGTCGCGGCGGAGGCGCTGTACTGGGCCGGCGTGTCGCGATACAAAGCGACAGGCGACGCAGCCGCGCTTGGCGAGACGGCGAAGGTGTTCAAGTCGCGCTTCACCGCCTCTTCATGGGCCAAGAAAGCATCTGTCTGGTCGTCATAGGAGCAAAGATGAGGATGGCGAAAGAGGCACGTGGAATCGCGCTCGCGCTGAGCGTCGTGTTGATGATCTCGTGCGTGCGAAGCTCCGTGGCGCAGGGCGGCCCGCGATCGCCGAAGCCGGATGCGATCGCGATTCCGAATCGCGTGACCGACGTCGCGCGCGGACTCGAGCATCCGTGGGGACTCGAGTTTCTGCCTGACGGCCGGATGATCGTGACGGAGCGGCCGGGGCGATTGCGGATCGTTGCGAGCGACGGACGTCTCTCGGCGCCGGTCGCCGGCGTGCCGGCGGTTGCGGCGCGTGGACAGGGCGGCTTGCTCGATGTCGCGCTCGATCCGCAGTTCGCGAAGAATCGCCTCATTTATCTCTCGTTCGCAGAAGCGGGAAGCGGCGGTACGGCGGGAACGGCGGTTGCGCGCGGCCGGCTCAATGAGGCTGCGTCCGCGCTGACCGGCGTCCGCGTCATCTATCGCCAGCAGCCGAAGGTCGCAGGCAGCGGACACTTCGGATCGCGCATGGTATTCCGCCGCGACGGCACGCTCTTGATCACGCAGGGCGACCGGCTGAATTATCGTGAGCAGGTTCAGGACCTCTCCTCACTCCTCGGCAAGATCGTCCGCATCAACAGCGACGGATCGATTCCCCGCGACAACCCGTTCGTCGGACGAAAGGGCGCGCGGCCGGAGATCTGGTCGTACGGTCATCGCAACGTGCAGTCCGCGGTGCTGCACCCCGATACCGGCGCGCTTTGGACCGTCGAGCATGGCGCGCGCGGCGGCGATGAGCTCAATCATCCGGAAGCGGGGAAGAATTACGGCTGGCCGGTGATCTCGTACGGCGTCGAATACTCAGGACGGAAAATCGGCGAAGGGAAAACTGCCCAGGCGGGGATGGAGCAGCCGGTCTACTACTGGGATCCGGTGATCGCGCCCTCGGGAATGGAGATCTACACCGGCGATGCGTATCCCGCATGGAAGGGGAGCGTATTCATTGGCTCGCTTCAGCCGGGACTGCTCGTCCGTGTGGCGATGGCGAACGGGCAGGTCACACGTGAGGAGCGTTATCTCGCGAACCTCCGCGAGCGGGTTCGAGACGTGAAGCAGGGGCCGGATGGACTGCTGTACATGATCACCGACGATGATGACGGGCGGATCATCCGGCTGGAAAAGTAGACCACTGGCTTGTCACTCTAAGGCCATATGCCTATTCAGCGATATACTGCGGCTCCCTCATGAAAGACCTTCTTCTCTTCGGCGGTTTTATCGCGTTCTATCTTCTGTTGCAGATGGTCATCCTCCCGAGGCTCGGCTTCCGCACGTGAATGGCCCAGCCTCAGTGCCCCGTGCCGGGCACCGACGAGCGCGACGGAGGAAAGTGATGGCCGGCATGCCGAGGCAGACCGCGGTCAGCGTGAAGGTGAAGACCGCGAAGTAGCTTTCACGCCCGCATCTCCACCGTCGCCATCATGCCGAGGTCCTCGTGGTCGAGGATGTGGCAATGCTGCACCGTCTTTCCCGTGAAGTCTTCGAAGCTGACACGAATGCGAGTGCGCGCTCCCGCCTTCACCAGAGCGATGTCGCGCCACGCACCCTCGAGCGAACCGTCCGGCTGCACGATCTGAAACGGGTTCGTGTGAAGGTGCATCGGGTGGTCCATCCCCGTGGGATTCACGTACTCCCATTCCTCGATCGATCCGAGTCGTGGCGCCGCGTCGATGCGGTTTTCGTCGAAAGTGCGTCCGTTGATGAGGAAACTCATGCCGCGTCCCATCCCCATACCCTGTCCGAGCTGGATCGTTCGTGGGGGAGCATTCGCCGCGGAGAGAGCCGGCGCCGTGACGAGACGCTGCGGAAGAATCCACGTCCGTGATGACTGGCCGCGGTACTCGACAGTCGCGAGCGTGAGTGTCTCGCTGGCTCCTGATCCGCCGCCCATACCGCCCATCATTTCGGCCGAGCCGCGGTCGTAGGGGAGGCTGAGAAGTCTGTAGCGGCCGGTGCCGCGCGTGGCGTGAACGAGGATGTCGAGCCGCTGGCCGGGAACGAAAAGAATCTCATCGACGCTGCGAACGGCGGAAAGCGCGCCGCCATCGACGCCGATGATGTGCAGCGGATGCTGTTCGAGTGCGAGACGGTAGAAGCGCGAGGAAGACGCGTTGACCAGGCGAAGCCGGAGAAGACCGCCTCCCTCGACTCCGATCAGCGGCGCGCTCTGTCCGTTCAGCGTGATCAGCGCGCCCTCGCGTCCATGCGTCAACTCCGGCATCGACGGCTCGAGCGGAATGCCCGCTGCATCGAGTGCGAAGTCCTGCAGCACGAGGACATGCTCGGCGGCAGCCGCGACTTCGGGGATCTGATCGATCTCGCCGCGGATCACGAGCGGTGCAGCGAGGCCGCGCGAGACCTGACGCGCGACCGACCCATGCATGTGAGGATGAATCCAGAAGAGACCTGCGGGATGACTCGAAGGAATCGTAAAGCGGTAGTCGAAAGTCTGGCCCGGCGTGATGTGCAGGAAGATGTTGTCCGAAGAGCCGGAAGGAGGGATGTGGAGGCCGTGGAAGTGGAGGTTGGTTGATTCCGAGAGCTGATTCTCGAGCCGCAGGGAGATCTCGTCGCCGGGCCGGACTTCGATGCGCGGCGCTGGTACTCTTCCGTCGTAGGCGAAGAGTCGCGCCCGCCGCCCTCCGACTGTGACGTTGGTTTCCGCGGCGTGGAGGGTCACGTTGAGCCTCCCGTCAGCCGAACGCAGAACGTCGGCGCCGCGGTTCACCGCCCGGCGGCGTGGTTCGGAGCTGGCGGCGAAGCAGTCCGCCGTGACCGCTCCGATGCCGGCCGCGGTCAAAGTGTGAACGAAACGTCTCCGGTTGATCATGGGCGGGAAATCAAGAATCCACCTATGAGCATACTGTTATATAGGTCTGCAGACGCAAGAGTGCATGAAAAATTTGCTGCACGAAGACCTCGGTGGGTCTCAGTCCTCAGTCCTGAGCCGCCGAACCAGTTTCGCGGCCAGACTCTCGAGCGCGGCGTTGAGATCGTGATGCACGCCCGAGTGGACGGGAGACATCTGAATGATCGTGCTGCGCGGCGCGACGAGCCAGTGGAATCGGGCGCGCTGCGTTAGCTGGCCAATCGGACCTGCAGCGGGTCCGCCGGCGCAGATTGCGGGGATCGAGGCAAGGTGGCTTTCCACCGCCGCGCAGTCGATCGAGGGGTCGAGCGCTTTGAGTCGCTCGTGATCGAGCTCGATCTTCGACTCGAGAAACGCCGCGGTCGAACAGAAGAGGATCACTCCGGCGTTGAGGAACTCTCCGCGCTCGACGCGCGGGACGATCCGCACGACGGCGTAGTCAAACGAGAAGCGTTCGTGCACGAACGGCCTCCTCGACCCATGCACGCGGCTGTTCGAGACGCGTCATCAGCCAGTCACGATATGCGGCGCGATGGTCGGCGGTCGATGGGAATCGCGGCTCGCCCGCCAGCCAGCTCTCGGGCACGAGCGCGATGATCCGCTCGACCGCTTCGAGGGTCAGCAAGGGCGCCAGCTCCTCGTCCGCCTCTCGAATCGCGCTCGCCCATCGAAGCAGAACGTGATCGCGGATCTGCGCGAACGGAGCTCGGCCGCGACTGAGATAGTCATCCCATGTGTGGTGAAAGATCAACGTGGCGCCATGATCGATCATCCAGAGGTCGCGATGCCAGACGAGAAGATTCGTGTTCCTTGCTGTGCGGTCGACATTGGTCACCAGCGCATCGAACCAGACGATCTGCGATGCGAGTCGCGGATTGCCGTCGATCGGCATGGCAACGACCGGATCGAACGCGATCGAACCGGGCAGATAATCGAGCGCGAGGTTGATCCCTTCGCTGTTGCGTAGAAGATCCTGAATCTCGGGATCGGGCTCGGTTTTTCCCATCCGCGGGTCGAGCTCAGCAAAAACGATCTCGGGAACGCGTAGCCCGAGGTGCCGCGCGATCTCGCCCGAGATCAGCTCCGCGATGAGCGCTTTGGGGCCCTGACCGGCGCCGCGAAACTTGAGCACGTACGTGCCGTCATCGTCCCCTTCGACGATGGCGGGAAGCGACCCGCCCTCGCGGAGAGGGGTGACGTAGTGGGTCGCGTTGATGGTGCGCATGGCCGGCGCAACCATATCGCGTTCCAAGTTGGGAGAACGAAAAGCCGCCGGCTGAAGCCGGCGCCACGTCACGCGCGAATGCTGCCACGAGCGATG
>JAENWF010000066.1 GCA_016650215.1 Thermoanaerobaculia bacterium | reverse complement strand
TCGTGGGCAGCGAGCTCATTCTCGAATCCCCCTCGGCCCTCGGCCCTCGGCCCTCGGCCCTCACAGTGATGGTCGCAGACCGCACCGGCTACAAGAACCTCTGCAAGCTCATCACGGCGGGGGCGGCGAACCATCCGAAGGGTCAGGCGCGCTTCACGTGGGATCTGATCGAGCAGTATGCCGAGGGACTGCACTGCCTCACGCGCGCCGACGACGCGACAGTGAAGAAGATCGGCGGGATCTTCAAAGGGCGGACGCACCTCGAGCTGCAGCGGCACTCACGCCGCGACGAGGAGCATCACAACGTCCGGCTCGTGGCTCTCGCGCGGAGGATGCGGATGCCGCTCGTCGCGACGAACGGAGTCCGGTATGCGCGCCAGGCTGACAAAGAGCTGCACGACATTCTGACGTGCATCCGCGAAGGTAAACATGTTGACAATGCCGGCCGTCTCCTCGGGATCAACCGCGAGCGGCACATCAAGAGCGCGGAAGAGATGACGCGGCTCTTTCGCGATCTGCCGGAGGCGATCGACGGTGCGTGGAGTCTCGCGAATGCGCTCGACTTCACGCTCGCCGACCTCGGCTATCAGTTTCCCGACTACCCGCTGCCGCCCGGCGAAACCAACGACTCGTACCTCCGCAAGATCACGTGGAACTCCGCGAAGGCGCGATTCCGCCCCCTCACCGCGCGCGCGCAGGCGCAGCTCGAGAAAGAGCTGAACATGATCGAGAAGCTCGCGCTCGCGGGCTACTTCCTGATCGTCTGGGACATCGTTCAGTTCTGCAATCGCGAGAAGATTCTCGTGCAGGGGCGCGGATCCGCGGCCAACAGCGCGGTCTGCTATGCGCTCGGCATCACGGCGGTCGATCCGGTCAAGATGGAGCTGCTCTTCGAGCGCTTTCTCTCAGAGGAGCGGGGCGAATGGCCCGACATCGACCTCGATCTTCCGTCGGGCGATCAACGCGAGAAAGCCATTCAACACGTTTATAAGACATACGGCGCGCATGGCTCGGCGATGACGGCGAACGTCATCACGTACCGCGACCGTTCCGCCGCGCGCGAGGTCGGCAAGTCGCTCGGCTATTCGCTCAAACAGACCGACAGGCTCTCGAAGTGTGTGAGCACTTGGAACTTCGGTGAGATCCGCGAAGCGATGGAGAACCTGCCGCGCGAGCTTGCGAAGAGCGGATTCGATCCCGAGGATCTACGAGTCCGGCACTTCATGCGTCTCTACATGCAGATCCAGAATCTGCCGCGGCACCTCGGCCAGCATTCCGGTGGCATGGTGATGGCGAAGGGACGGCTCGATGAAGTCGTCCCGCTCGAGCCGGCATCGATGCCGGGCCGCGTCGTCATTCAGTGGGACAAGGACGACTGCGCCGATCTCGGCATCATCAAAGTCGATCTCCTCGGCCTCGGCATGCTCGCCGCGCTCGAAGATGCGATTCCGCTCATCCGGATCAACGAAGGTAAAGAAGTTGACCTTGCGCATCTGCCCCAGAACGATCCCGTCGTTTACAAGATGCTCAACGAGGCCGACACCATCGGCATGTTTCAGGTCGAGAGCCGCGCGCAGATGGCATCGCTCCCGCGCCATGCGCCGAAGACCTTCTACGACATCGTCGTGCAGGTCGCAATCATCCGCCCCGGCCCCATCGTCGGCGGCATGGTCCGCCCTTTCTTCGACCGGAGGCAGGGAAAAGTACCGGTCGAGTATCCGCATCCCTCTCTCGAGCCGATTCTCAAGCGGACGCTCGGCGTGCCACTCTTTCAGGAGCAACTGCTCCGCATCGCGATGGTCGCGGCGAACTTCACCGGGGGGGAGGCGGAGGAGCTGCGGCGCGCGATGGGCTTCAAGCGATCGATGCAGCGGATGGTGGAGATCGAGCGGCGGCTGCGCGAAGGGATGACGAAGAACGGGATCGGCGCGGAGGCGCAGGACCAGATCGTCCGCTCGATCACGTCGTTCGCGCTTTACGGCTTCCCCGAGTCGCATGCAGCGAGTTTCGCGCTCATCGCCTACGCGAGCGCATACATCAAGGCGCGGCATCCGACGGCATTTTTCATCGCGTTGCTGAATGCGTGGCCGATGGGCTTCTATCATCCCGCGACACTGGTGAAAGACGCGCAGCGCCATGGAGTCGAGGTGCTGCCCGTCGATGTGAATCACTCTGGCTGGAGGTGCCGCTGGGATAACGGCGGCGTGCGCCTCGGCATGCGTTTCGTGAAGGGCTTGCGCGAAGCAGGCGCGCAGAGAATCGAAGCCACACAACCGTTCACGTCAGCCGAGGATCTCGCGGTGCGCTCCCGTCTGCGCGATGACCAGCTCACGAAGCTCGCGTATGCCGGCGCCCTCGGCTCGCTGGGGCTGACGCGGCGGGGCGCGCTCTGGCAGGCGGCGAAAGCGGCGAAGCCGGCGGGCGAGCTGTTCGAGAACCGCGATGTCGAATCCGGCGAGTCACCGCTCCCCGACATGTCGCCTTCCCAGGAGACGATGGCCGATTACCACGCGACCGAGATCACGACCGGCCCACATCTGCTCGAACATTTCCGCGCGGGACTCGATCGCAGGCGGGTCATCTCGGCGGCGGACCTCAAAAAGATTCCAACCGGCCGCCGCGTGACGACGGCGGGTGCGGTGATCGTGCGGCAACGGCCGGGCACCGCGAAGGGATTTGTGTTCCTCACGCTCGAGGATGAAACGGGACTCTCGCAGGCGATCATCAGCCCCGCGCTTTTCAGCGAAGAGCGCTCGACGATCCTCGGCAATTCAGGCCTGATCGTCGAAGGCATTCTGCAGAACACCGGGGGGCAGTGCTCGGTGAAGGCCGAGCGTTTCTGGCCGCTCTCCGGCGTGGAAGGCGTGGCCAGCCATGACTTTCACTGACATAATCCGCACACAACTCATCAATGAGCGAAGCTGCGGCGGGTGTTCCGGTCGACAGAACCGCGCGTGCTCTTTACGCGCTTCTCGACCTTTCCAAAGCCCTCGGGTCGGAGGTCGATCTCGATGCGCTGCTGACCGTCATCGTGGAAAAGGCGTCGGCTGTTGTCGAGGCGCAAAGGACAAGCATCTTCGTTTACGACGCCGGGCGCGACATCCTCTGGAGCCATCGCGGCCAGGGCATCACCAGCGTCATCGAACTGCCGATGGGATCGGGGATCGCGGGAGATGTAGCCTGCACGTTGCAGCCGGCCAATGTCGCTGACGCCTACGCCGATACGCGATTCAACCGCGAGTCCGATACGCGCAGCGGATTTCGAACGCGCTCGGTCATCGCCGCGCCGATCCTCGACTCCGCGGGAAAGCTTCTGGGCGTCGTGCAGAGCGTCAACAAGACAACGGCCGTGCGGTTCGACGCCCATGACAATTCGCTGATGGCAGCGATCGCCTCGCACATCGCGGTGGCGATGGAGCGCGCGCGTCTCACGGTGTCGTTCATCGAGCACGAGCGCCTCAGCGAAGCGCTCAAGCTCGCGAGCGAAATCCAGATGCGCATGCTCCCCGCCGGCGGGATGATGGTCGGCGAAGATGGGCCGTTCGAGATTCACGCCTACATCCGCCCCGCACGCATGGTCGGCGGCGACCTCTATGACTTCGCCGTCAACGACGGCCGTCTGTATTTCTGCATTGGCGACGTCTCGGGCAAGGGCATCGGCTCCGCTCTGGTCATGGCTCTGACAAAAACTCTGTTCCGCGCCAACGTGCCCTACTACGACGACGTAGCGCGTCTGACCGAAGCTGTGAATGTCCGGCTGTGCGAGGACACCGGGCCAACGATCTTCGTCACCGCCTTCTGCGGCTTCCTCGATCTGCACATTGGACTACTCCGCTTCTGCAACGCCGGGCACGATCGTCCTTTCGTCCTCCGTCCCGATGGATCTGCGGAGCTTCTCCAGTCGAAGCCGGGACTCGCGCTCGGCGTGCTCCCGAACTTCAAATACCCGCTCCAGGAGCTCACGCTGCAGAAGGGTGAGGCGATCTTCCTCTACACCGACGGCGTGACCGAGGCGACGAATCGGAACGACGAGCTGTTCTCGATCGATCGTCTCCATGAAACGCTGGAACATCACGGCGCCATCAGCGCTCTCCGCGTGATCGCCGGGGTCACTGAGAGCATCGAGCAATTTGTCCAGGGAGCCCCGCAGTCGGACGACCTCACGATGATGTGCGTCCGCTACCGCGGTCCGGACCATTGACGGAGCAGTCGGTTTCCCTGACGGTCCCTCGCCACCTCGATGCACTGGCGGCGATCACGCGGCTCGTGGATGGTTTCTACGGATCGGGGCCCGAGAAGGGTGAAACTCGCTATCCAATCGAGCTCGCACTGGAGGAGATCTTCACCAACATGGTCCGCCACAATTCCGCCGGGCAGAGTGATATCCAGATCGATCTCGCCGCTCGTGACGGCGAGGTCATCGCGAAGGTGACCGACTTCGACGCGCCGCGATTCGATCCGCTGACCGAGGGACCGCCGCCAGGGATCGAACGCCAGCTCGAGCAGAGAGTGCCTGGCGGACTCGGCATCCATCTGGTGAAGAAAATGATGGATCACATCGAGTACAGTCACCAGAATCGAACAGCTACGGTAACCCTTCGCAAGCGAGCGACCTGAACATGTTGCAGATCTCGGTTGGTACAAACGACGAAATCATCCTCTCGGGAAGATTCGATTCCGCGGAGGCGGAGAAGGCCCGCAAGGTGTTCATGAGTCTCGACGACGGGAAGGTCGTCGACTTCGGAAAGCTCGATTACATCTCCAGCGCCGGTCTCGGCGTGTTGCTCGCGGCGCAGAAGAAGCTCTCCGAACAGGGAAAGAGCCTTCGCCTGATCAACGTCAACGGCCACATTCGCGACGTCTTTCACTTTTCGGGGTTCGACCAGATCTTCGAGATCGTGTAGGGGAAGCGGGAGACGGGTCCAACTTTTCGGCCCCACGCCTGTAATTCATCAATGAATGAGGACGAGCTGGACCGGGACTGCGTGGAGCGCTGCCTGCGAGGCGAGCGCGACGCCCTTCGAGCCGCTCGTGGCCCGTTACGAACGGCCCGTTTTCAACGCCATCCTCAGGCTCGCTGGCAACGCCGACGAAGCGCGCGACATCTGCCAGGAGGTTTTCGTGAAAGTGTTCGAGAACCTCCGCTCATACGACCCATCGCGGAAGTTCTTCAGCTGGATGTATCGCGTCGCCATCAACGAGACCATCAACCACATGAAGTCGCGTCGCCGCTGGGAACCGCTCAGCGACACGCTCGAATACGGGCACGCGAATCCGGAGCAGGAGATGCAGGCGAGCGAGCGACACGGCGAGATCCAGCGCGCACTCCTCGCCATCGACTTGAAGTACCGCCTTGCTGTCATCGTCCGTCATTTTCTGCAGCTTTCGTACAGCGAGGCAGCTCTCGTGCTCGATCTGCCGGAAAAGACCGTGAAGTCGCGCCTGTTCACAGCGCGCCAGATGCTGCGCGAGATCCTGGAGCCGAGGAACCATGCAATCCGATAGCGAACGGCTCATTGAGCTGGTCAATCTCGCGGCCGACGGTCAGGCCACGCCGCCGCAGCAGGACGAGTTGCAGGCGCTGGTTGATCAGTCGGCCGAAGCTCGTCAGCTCGAAGCGTCAACACGCGAGCTGGTCGCGCGGCTCGATCACGTCGAATCGGTCGATCCTCCAGCGGAATTGCGCCCGAATGTGATGCGCAGAGTGCGAAGTGGCACCGCCGTCAGACACATTCACACACTCACGCGCCGCCGGCGTTTCGCTCTCGCGTGGGCAGCCGCAGCGGCGCTCGTTCTGCTGGTTCTCCTCGTCGATCGCCCTCGAAGACTCGACGATCACGGCGCGACGATGGCTCCGGCGGCCGAATGGCCGGCAGTCGCGAGTCTGAAGAGCGGCAAACACACTCTGGTCATCCGGCAGAAAGGAAATCTCTACCGCCTCGAGCCGGCGATTTCAGGCTCTTACCCCGTCGTCACCACGCTTATCTGGGACCCTAAAGCTGCTGTACTGGTTGCTATTTCAGCCGGTCCGGAAGCATCTTCCTCAGTACACAAAGCCGAATTTACCCTTCACGGAGCCGAGGATCGGGCGTCCGTGACGATCCGTCGTCTGGGCGGAGCGCCGTTCGAGATCCGTGTCGAAGTAACGGGAACCGAGGTCCTCCGGACCAGAGTGCCCGTCAACTGATCGGTCACCAACTTTTTGTGAACGCTTTTGTAGTTAAGAACGAAACGGAGGCTCACAAATGACGAATTCAAATGGAGGGGAGAACATGAGCGCGCAGAAGAGAAAGAATATGTTGATCGGCTTCGGTGGTCTGGCGATTGCCCTGGTCGTGGTGATTGCGCTGGTCTCGCCGAACTTCCGCAGCGAGGACGCCCGTGGCGCGATCGGTGCGGTTCAGAAGCATCGCGCGCCGCAGATTGCGCAGAGTGACGTAGTCCTCGGCGACGAGCAGACAAAACAGGATCAGCAGGCGCAGTACAGCGACTTCCTCACAGAAGCCGCCGCGCTTCAGAACATCAGCGCCGACCTCGCCTCGGAGTCGCAGTCGGTCGATGCGCGCGTGCAAATGGCCGCGAAGGGTCTCGACGCGCGGTCCGCAAGCGTGCAGGCCAGGTATCAGCAGTACGCGAAGAGCGCGCTCGACGCGATGCAGAAGCTCGGTGCCGAGGATCAGTTGGGCAAAGCCGCGTTTCAGGATCTTTCCGCGCGGGTCAGCGCCAGCCTTCAGGCGAGCGACATGGACGCCCTGAACGCGCGCCTTTCAGCGATGTCGAACCAACTCGCCGCCGCACGCAAAGAATCCCGCTCGCTCGGAGCCATCGAGTCGCAACTGAATTCATTTGCGCTCGCTGCACGCGAATCGCAGTCGCTAGACGCAGCCTCGCGCATCGAGAACCTGCAGAGCGCGATCGAAGCGGAAAATCTCGGTGCACGCTTGCGTGTCCGCGCATCTGCGCTCGACGCCGCGGCGAAGGAAGCGAAGTCGCTCGCCGCCGCGAGCATCGCACTTCAGGCGAAATCGTTCGACGCCAAGGCTCTCGGAAAAATGAGCGCCGAACTTCTCCAGCAGGCCGAGCAGCTCGAAGCTCGCGCGGTCAAGAACATGGAATCGAGCCTCGCGGCACATGCAGCCACGGCCGAGAGCCTCGGCAGAATGCGAATGACGCTCGACGCGGCGAACAAGTCACTCGACGCGCGCGCCAGCACCCTCGACGCGAAATCGCTCCAGGCCGCGCGCATCAGCCTGGCCGCGTTCAATACCGATCTGCAGGCCCGCAACGTCGAGTTGCAGGCACGATCTGCGGTCGGACTGCGGTCGCAGTTGGCCGCCGTCAACAGCCACCTCGAAGCGCGTTCCGCAGTCGGTGCGCGCTCGAATCTGGCCTCGGCGATGGTCGACACGCAGAACTTCGCAGCCCGTGGTCGTGATCTGGCCGCCCGCGTCGCGAGCCTCCAGGCAAAACAGCAGTAATTTCAGCAGAGAGAGAGGCAGCACCCGAAATCGCGCGGCTCCCGATGGGGCCGCGCGATTTTTGTTTGCATCGCCACGCGGGGGATTCTTCGCGTCCTTCGACGATGCTGCCAAGGGCAACAGAGGACGGAAAGCCGCCGGCTTCAGCCGGCGGCTTTTCGTTGCCCTTTGAAGTTCATCACCTCTCCCATGGCGCCTCCCGCCATTCCTTCGCGCAGGATGACAAGGGGCACGACTATGTTGATCGTGCGGAACGGTCAACGGTTAACAGTTAGCGGTTAACGGTCTGCGTCCGTCGTCATCAGGGTCGGCAACTGCTGACGTGGCGGCATGCTATAAACAGCACATTCCTGCCAAACATCCGATGCGTTTTCTCCGGCACTTCGTCGTCGCCGCGGTCATTCTCACTGCAGCCCACGCCGGCGCGCAGGAGCTGATGTCGCGCCGCACGAAGAATCTCAACCTCGTCTACTACGACAAAGTGCACGAGTACCTCACCTATCACCTGGCCCGGTCGTTCGAGAACTCGCTCGCATTTCACCGGAAGCTGTTCGGGTACACGCCGAGCGAGCCGGTCCTCATCCTCATGCAGGACTTCGGCGACTACGGGCATGGCGGCACGTCAACGATTCCGTGGAACTACATCAGCATCGGCATCGAGCCGTTCGACTACGTTTACGACACGATGCCTGCCAACGAGCGGATGAACTGGCTCATGCATCACGAGCTGGTGCACGTTGTGGCGACCGACAAAGCCGCCGACAGAGACCTCACATTCCGCAAGTTGTTCCACGGCAAAGTCTCTCCGATCCAGGAAAACCCGATGTCGATGTTCTACAGCTGGCTCACCAGCCCGCGCTGGTACTCTCCGCGCTGGTACCACGAGGGCATCGCCACCTTTCTCGAGACCTGGATGGCGGGCGGCGTCGGCCGATCCCTCGGCGGCTACGACGAGATGGCGTTCCGCGCGATGGTCCTCGAGAATAGCTACTTCTATGACGTCGTCGGGCTCGAGTCAGAAGGAACCACGATCGATTTTCAGGTCGGGCAGAACTCTTACCTGTACGGGACGCGTTTCGTCACGTGGCTCGCCGCCGAACACGGTCCGGACAAGGTGATCCAGTGGTTCAACCGGACCGAGGACAGTAAACGCTACTTCAAATCGCAGTTCGAACACGTATTCGGCGTACGGCTCGACGACGAGTGGCGCCGATGGGTCTCGAGCGAGCACGAGTGGCAGAAGAAGAATCTCGCGCGTATCCGTCAGTTCGAGGTCACTCCCCAGCAGCCGCTGACAGCCGAGACTCTCGGATCGGTCTCGCGCACGTTCTACGATCCGCGCCGGAACGTCCTCTATGCCGCGATCAACCGGCCAGCGCACATTGCACAGATCGTGTCGATCGACGTGGCCACCGGAGCGATCACACCACTGGCGGAGGTCGGCGTGCCGGCTCTCTACTTCGTCACGTCGCTGGCGTATGACGCGGAGGGTCAGAAGCTCTTCTTCACAACGGACAACAGCCGTGGGTGGCGGGACCTCAACGAGATCGATCTTGTCAGCGGGAAGCGCCGTGAGCTGCTGAAGAACAGCCGCGTCGGAGACCTCGTCGTAAATCGCGCGGACGGCTCGATCTGGGGCATCCAGCACCACAATGGCTTCTCCTCGCTCATCCGCATTCCGAAGCCGTACGGCGACTGGAAGACCGTTCTCACACTCGACTACGGGCGCGACATCTTCGATCTCGACATCTCCCCCGACGGTAAGACGCTCAGCGCGTCCCTGATCGAGGTCACGGGCGACCAGCAGCTCGTGAGCCTCGACATCGGAAAATTGCTCGCGGGCGACTCCACGATCGAACCGCTTCACACGTTCGCTAACAACTCCCCGGCGAACTTCGTCTTCTCCCCCGACGGCCGCTATCTCTACGGCACGTCGTATTTCACCGGCGTGTCGAACGTCTTCCGCTATGACCTGCGGGCGAAGAAGATGGAAGCGATCAGCAACGCGGAGACGGGACTCTTCCGTCCGGTTCCCGTCTCGAAAGACCGGCTCTTCGCCTACCGCTACACGACGTCGGGTTTTACGCCGGTTCTCATCCCGATTACGACTCGCGAGGACATCAGCGCGATCGACTACCTCGGCCAGCAGGTCGTCGAGCGATACCCGATCGTGAAGGAGTGGAACGCCGGTTCGCCGGCTCGCGTGAATCTCGACGAGGTCACCACGTACACGGGCGACTACCGGATCCTCCCGCAGTTCCGCCTCGGCTCCATCTATCCGGTGCTCGAGGGATACAAGGACACGGTTGCCGGTGGTGTGCGGATGAACTTCTCCGATCCGCTCGGCCTCAACTCGGTCGACGTAACCGCCGCGGTCTCGGCCGGCGACGTCGACCCCGACGAGCGGCTGCATCTCAAGGTCGGTTACGACCGCGCGCCATGGCATGTGGGCCTGCACTACAACGCCACTGACTTCTACGACCTCTTCGGTCCGACGAAGTCGAGCCGGAAGGGGCACTCGGCCACGGTCTCGTATCATCAATACATCGTTTACGAGCGGCCGAAGACGATCGACTACACGATCAGCGCCGCCTACCACGGCGGGATCGACACGCTGCCGGATGCGCAGAACGTCGCGGCGCCGTTCAGCCAGTACGCGACCGTTCGCGCGCAGCTCGATTCGAAGGACCTCCGGCGCACGATCGGTGGCGTCGACTTCGAGCGCGGCTACAGTTGGAGAGTGGCCGGCAGCGCAAGCGTCGTCGAGTCGGAGGTTCTTCCTCGCCTTTACGGGACCTATGAGAGAGGTTTTCTGCTGCCACTCGATCATTCGTCGATCTGGCTGCGCGGCGCGGCTGGCAAATCGTGGGGCGACCGGACAAACGCCTTCTCGAACTTTTTCTTCGGTGGTTTCGGCAACAACTGGGTCGACTACCAGGAGGTTCGCCGGTATCGCGACTACTACAGTTTCCCAGGAGTCGAGCTGAACGGCGCGGGCGGTAACGACTTCGCGCGGGGCGCCGTCGAGTGGACCCTTCCGGCCGTCAGGTTCCGCCGGGCCGGCGTCCCCTCGCTCTACGCGAACTGGGCGCGGCTTGCGCTCTTCACTTCGGCACTGATGACCAACGTCGGAGAGTCGGAGCTCCGCCGCAATCTCCGCAACGTCGGGGCACAGGTCGATCTCTCGCTGGTGATTTTCTCCAGTCTCGAGTCGACGTTCTCGATCGGCTATGCGACCGCGTTCGAGAAAGGTGATCGCTCGGACGAGGTGATGGTCTCGCTCAAACTGCTGCGATGACGACAGAGATCGCCATCCCGAGCCTTCTCGGAGTCGCTCCCGTCTGCGTGTTTCTGTGGAGTCTGCTCTACGTCGACAGCTACAAGCTCGTCCGACTCTCGCGCATCCTCCAGTTGCTCGCGGCCGGAAGCGTGGCCGCCGCGCTGAGTTATCTGATCAACAAGCGGATTCTCGACGTCGCACTCGTCGAGCGTCACATGCTCACTCGCTTCGCTGCGCCCGCTGTGGAGGAGTTGCTCAAGATCATTCCGGTCCTCCTGCTGATGCGGACGAAACGGATCGGATTCGTGATTGACGTTGCGATCTGCGGATTCGCGGTGGGCGCCGGATTCGCGGTGGTCGAGAACGTCTACTACCTTTCAGCGGTCTCCGGCCGCGGAGTTCCCTTCTGGATCGTACGAGGATTCGGAACCGCGGTCATGCATGGCGGCACGACGGCGATCGCGGCAATGGTGACCAGAATGCTGATGCAGCGCCGCGATTCCTCGTCCGTGGCGCTCGCCGCTCCTGGCCTTTTCCTCGCGTTCACGATTCACGCGCTCTTCAATCAGTTCCTGCTCTCGCCGCTGGTGTCGGCGGTCGCCGTGATCGTCGTCCTGCCGCCGCTGCTGGTCATGGTGTTCGCGCTCAGCGAGCGGCATTTGCAGGCCTGGCTCGGGACGGGCTTCGATCTCGACGCCGGCCTGCTCAAAGCAATCCGGTCGGGCGATTTCGGATCGTCACGTCCTGGACGCTACCTCCAGTCGTTGCGCGAGCACTTCGACGGGCCCGTCGTCGCCGACATGCTGTGCTACCTGAGGCTGTACTCCGAGCTTTCGCTGCGAGCGAAGGGAATTCTGATGCTGCGCGAGTCGGGGCTGCCAGTTCCGCGCGACGCCGAGACCAGCAGCAAGATCGCGGAACTGCAGTACCTTCGATCCGTCATCGGCCCGACAGGACAGCTCGCAATCGCGCCGCTCCTCCATCGCAGCGAGCAGGACCTCTGGCAACTGGAACTTCTAGACACCTCGCCTTGACACGACTTCCATTGATGCAGCGGGTAGAATCGAGCAGATGAGCTCGAATCATGTCGCGCCGCTTGAAATTGGCCGGAAGGCACCCCCCGCACCGAGCGCGCCCGAGATCGCGGCCTGGGCCGTGCTCGCGGCTGCGATTTTATTCATCCTCATGCAGCATCTGGTCTCGGCGGCAATCGTCGGCCTCACGCTGTTCGTGATTCTCGACCGCGTCTCGGAACGTTTTGCTAGCGGACGTCTGTCGCGTACGGCTGTGCGTCCGCTCGCGCTCCTTTTCGTCGCCCTGGCGACCGCCGCCCTGATCACCATCGCATTCGCTCTCATTGCAACGATGCTCCGCCGTGGCGCCGGAAACATCCCCGACATGCTCAACCGGATGGCCGAGATTCTCGGATCGGTGCGGATCTGGCTCGGCGGTCTCGGACAGCAATTCATCCCGGAAGTGATGACCGACGCCGAGGATCTGAAGGCCACGATCGCGAAATGGCTGAAGGAGCACGCACAGCAGTTGCGCGCGGGCGGCCTCTACATCGGAATCGGTCTGCTGCACATGATCATGGGCGGCCTGCTCGCGTTGCTCGTTTTCTTCCGCCACCTGACACACCGCGAAGATCACACACGTGGACCGTTCGCGTACTACCTTCTCGAAAAGACCGACCGCTTCGCCGATTCCTTTGCCCGAGTCGCTGCCGCGCAGATCAAGATCTCGGCGGTTAACACGACACTGACGGGAATCTATCTCCTCGTGATCCTTCCGCTCTTCGGCCTCGAGGTCCCGTTTGCGACGACGCTCGTGCTCATCACGTTCATCTGCGGCCTGATTCCGGTGCTCGGCAATCTGATCTCGAATACTTTCATCACGATCCTGTCGATGGGAGTCACAGTCGGTACCGCATTCGCGTCGCTCGCGTTCCTCGTGATCATTCACAAGCTCGAGTACCTCATCAACTCGAGGATCGTCGGTGGCGAAACCGACTCGCAGGCATGGGAGATCCTGCTGGCGATCATCATCGGCGAAGCCGCCTTCGGAGTCGGAGGCATCGTGCTCGCGCCGATCATTTACGCGTTCATCAAACGCGAGTTGCGGGAACGGGCGCTCGTTTAGAACCTGAGTGGTGAGGACCGAGGACTGAGGTCGAGGTCGAGGTCGAGGGAGAGTACGACAGCCCTCGTGCATGTCATCCCGAGCGGAGCGAGGGATCCCCCGCGTCCGGGCGAGGATCGCATTAGCGCGGGGGATCCTTCGCCGTCTTCGCGGCTCAGGATGACAAGGAACGAGTGTGTCACTCAGTCCTCAGTCCTCGTCACTTCGTCGCTAGAGGATCGCGTCAATCTTCGCCGCCAGCACGAAGTCGCTGCGGGTGAGGCCGTCGATTTTGTGTGTCCAGATCGTGATGCGGACACGACCCCATGCCAGATGGATGTCGGGATGATGTCCCTCTCGCTCAGCGATCGCCCCAACCGCGTTCGTGAATGACAGTCCCTGCGCAAAGTCAGGAAAATGGAACGTTTTCTCCAGGTGATGCTCGTCGATGACCTGCCAGCCGCCGCGCAGCTCGGATGCCATTGTGCTCAACTCTGCCCCCTTGAGGGGCGGGACCCCGCCGCGGCAGGGGACGCACGTCTCGCCCGCGAGAGCCGACGGCTGGCCCGTCCCTCTCACCCACTCGGCGAATGCGGCAGCATCGACGCGATGGCGGAACGCCTCGGCGCCGTCGATGACGACCACGGGGACATCGTTCGTGTAGCGTCGTCGCAGTTCCGGGTCAGCATCGATGTCGATTTCCGTCAGATGGATCGCGGCACCCGACTGAGCGATCGCCGCCTTCGCCTTGTCGCATAGCGAACAGTCGCGGCGGGTGTAGATGGTTACGGCAACCGGGCGCATGTGCGAGAGCTTACACTGGCAACCACCTTGCTAGGGTTCTACGGCGGATGTCCC
>JAENWF010000065.1 GCA_016650215.1 Thermoanaerobaculia bacterium | reverse complement strand
CGCCGGCTGAAGCCGGCGCCACGTCATGCATGGCTCATGGCAGCATTCGTAAGCGACGTGGCGCCGGCTTCAGCCGGCGGCTTTTCGTTCCTCGTTTGATGCCGCGGAAGACTTACCGCGCTGCTTGTATTTCGTCGCCAACCACGTCCCGCACGTACAGGCGCTTGACGATCAGCATCGCCATCGCGGTGAGCGGTTCGGCCACGAGCATGCCGAGAACGCCGAAAGCCATACCTAGAGCGGATACCGCGACGATCGTCACAACAGGCGGCAGTTCGAGGCGCTTCTTCAGCAGAAGAGGTGTCAGGACGTTTCCCTCGATCTGTTGAATCAGCAGATAGAGCAGCGCGACGTAGAGCGCTTTCTGCGGCGAATCGACCAGCCCCACTCCGATTGCCGGAATGGCGCTGAGGATCGGACCGAAGAAGGGGATGAACTCGAGCAGGCCGGCGATGACGCCGAGAGCAAGCGCCGCTTCCACTTTCAGCAGCGTCAGCCCCCCCGCTGTGATTGCGCCGATGATCACTGCAGCGATGAGCCGCGCCTGAAGCCATCCGCGGAACGCTTCGGAGATCTCGCTCAGCAGCTCGTCTAAACGCGGACGATGCGGATGCGGTACGAGGTGCAGGATCCCTTCGCGATACGTCCGGGGACTGATTCCGATATAGATCGCGATGGATACGATGATTAGAATTCCCGCGAGCACTTCGAACACCGACGACAGGACCGGAAAGAGCACGCGTCCGAGCCCGCGCGCCTGACGCGCGAGCACATCCTGAAGCCCGCCGCCCTTCTGCTGCTGCGCGGAGCCCTGAGCCTGCGCCTGCACCGGCTGTCCGCCGCTCACCATGGCGCCGACCGGCGTCTTCTGCGCTTTCGTCGTCCACGACTCGAACTTCTTCATCAGCGGCGGGAGCTCGTTGACGAGCAGCTTCGACTGATCGCGCAGATTCGGACCGATCGCGAGGAAGAGTCCCGCGAGCGCGCCGATGACCAGAAGCATGATCGCGGGGGCGCCGAGACCGCGGCGCACGTGATGGCGCTCGAGCCAGTCGGTCGCGTGTGCGAGCGAGACACCAACCACGACTGCGAGAAAGACTGTGAGAAAGAGGGCGCGCGCTTTCCAGAGAAGGAGCAGAACAACGAGGCTCGCGAGCGCGATCGCCGCGACTCCGAGGGCATTCGCCGGTTTCCAACGCCTCGTCGCCACGTCGCCGCCAGCCATCGCTGGACGGCAGAGCAGACTGCGTGCCGGGCAACGAATTCGGCCCCCCCCGAATGACGGCAAACGGGCGCCCGGCGGAAAATCAACTAAAATTGCGCGTTACGAGTCGTTCAACCTCGGGCGGAGCGGAATGAAGGCGGAGAAAATCGATCGGGTGCGGCGCAGGCTTCTCGCGGAAGCAGTTGCGGACAACCTCGCGACCATCCAGGGTCTGCCTCCCCGCGCCCTCCGCACGCAGCGGCGCCTGTTGCAGACGTGGCTGCGCCGCGCGCCGCTGGTGCTCGTGCCCCTCATGTTCGTGGCGTTCATGAGGGTCGAGGGTCGGGGGTCGAGAGTCGAGGCGATCGCAATCGAAACGAGACCGCCGGCCGAGGCGTCGATCATCGAGTCTCCCCGCTCCACCAACAGCCAGACCCTTCGCTCGAACCGCGACACTCAACGGGCGGCACTCGGAGCTCTCGAGACCCCGCTCGCACCGGTCACGACCGCGGCGTTCCCGCTGTCTGTCCGCCGCGTGGTGCTCGACGCCGGCCACGGCGGGAGCGATCCCGGCGCGACGCGCCTCGCGCTGATCGAGAAGCATGTCACGCTCGACATCGGCGACCGCCTTCGCCGCAAACTCGAAGCGAACGGATTCGAAGTCGTCGTGACGCGATCGGAAGACGAAACAGTTCCTCTTCGAGAGCGCGCGCGGCTCGCGAATGCATCGCGCGCCGACATCTTCGTATCGATCCACGTCAACGCACTCCTCAAGCACACGGCGGCCCACGGCGTCGAGACGTACTACCTCGGACCGACGAACGATCCCGCGCTGACCAATCTCGCCGCAACGGAGAACCGCGGTTCGGGCTACTCGCTCGCCGACATGCGGAAGCTCCTGGATGGCGTCTACGCTGACGCGCGGCGCGACGAGTCGCGGGAGCTCGCCGGCGCCGTGCAGAAACATCTCCACGACGGTCTTTCCACCGCAGCGCCGGGACTCGAGAACTGGGGCGTGAAACGCGCGCCGTTCGTCGTGCTCGTCGCGACCGACATGCCAGCAGTGCTTGCAGAAGTCGGATGCATTTCGAATGAGAGAGAGGCAGCGATGCTCACCCGGCCTGAGTACCGGCAGCGAATAGCCGATGCGCTCTACGCGGGCATCAGCTCCTACGCGAGCGCGAACGACGCGCCGCAGAAGAAAGGAACATGAAGATGCCTAAACCAGAGATTCTTCACGTCGGGATCGATCTCGGCACCTCACGCAGCGCGATCTCGGCTTCGAATGGCGAGCGCTTCGTCGTCGACAGCTTCGTCGGATGGCCGGTGGACATGGTCGCGAAGAAGGTGCTGAAGCGAAACGTCCTGATCGGACACGACGCGGTTGCGAACCGCACGATGCTCGATCTGCATCGCCCGCTCGAGCGCGGCCTGCTGAAGGAAGGCTCCGAGAAAGACGTCGAGGCGGTGCGCGAGCTTCTCCGGCACCTCCTCGGCCTCGTCGGCGTCAGCACGAATGGAAAAGTCGCGCCGGGATCGGTCCGCGCGGTCGTCGGCGTTCCTGCCGCGGCGCTCCGCACCAACAAGCAGTACCTCCGCAACACGATGAAGGGCATCGTTGACAGCCTGATGATCGTCTCCGAGCCGTTCGCGGTCGCGTATGGACTCGACGCGCTGCTGCACACGCTGATCATCGACATCGGCGCTGGCACGAGCGACTTCTGCGTGATGAAGGGGCGATACCCGACCGAGGAAGACCAGCGGACTCTCACGATCGCAGGCGACTCGATCGACACGCACCTGCTCCAGCTGATGGAGGAGCGTTTCCCGCAGGCCAACGTGACCGTCTTCATGGTCCGTGACTGGAAAGAGAAGAACAGTTTCGTCGGCGAGCCGAAACAGCGAGTGACCGTCACCGCACCGGTCAAAGGCGTTCCGACGGAGCTCGACATCACGAATGAGATCCGCGCCGCATGTGAGACGCTCCTCGCGCCGACGATCGAGACGATGCTCGATCTCCTCTCCCGCGTCGAGCCCGAGTTCCAGGAGCGCGTGCGCAACAACATCATCCTCTCCGGCGGCGGCGGCCTCATTCGCGGATTGCCGCAGGCGCTCGAAGATGCGCTCAAGCAGGTGGGCGGAGGCCGCGTGACGTACATGGAGGATCCGGTTTTCGTCGGATCCGACGGCGGGCTCGCGCTGGCGAACGACGCGCCGGAATCTGACTGGGAAAAGTTGTCGGCGTAGTGCCGGGGTCAGGTCTTCGTTTCGCTGGTTCTCCACATCCTGTGGAGAGTCAGCGAACGAATCTCACGGCTCTCTGCACGACTTGCTGCTGCTGGTTTCCACCCCTTGTGGAGAACCAGCGAAACGAAGACCTGACCCCCTCATGCTGAAGACGATCGTCGCAGCCGGCATCGTTGTCGCGCTCCTTTACGCGGTCGCGTATCGGATGCGGCGCTCGTCGATGTTCTTTCCGGAAAAGTACCCGAGCGGGATGTGGGAGACGCGCGCGCTTCGGATCCAACCATCGGATCACACCTTTCAGACCGGCGATGGCGTAACGCTTCACGGCTGGCTTTTCAAGGCAGCCGCCTCCAGCGCGCCTCTCATCGTCTGGTTCCACGGCAATGGCGGCAACATCACGTACCGCGCGGAAACCGCCGTCGGGCTCGCCGACCGCGGCGTATCGGTCTTCCTCTTCGACTGGCGTGGGTACGGTCGAAGCGAAGGGTACGCGACGGAATCAGGGCTGTATCGCGATGCCGTTGCCGCGTACGACTACGCCGCGCGGTCGATTGGCGCCGGACGCATCGTCGCGTACGGCGAGTCTCTCGGCGGGCCATACGCCGCGTACGTAGCCAGGCATCGCAAAGTGCGCTGCGTGGTCATTGAGAACTCGTTCCCATCCCTTCGAGATCTCGGCAACGCTCTCTATGCGCCGATCCCGATCGGCTGGACCGCGCCGTGGGCGATGCCGGCTACGCGATGGCTCAACGATGCGAACGTTCCCGTCCTCGTCATGCATGGACGGCGGGACACCGTGATTCCGTTCCGCCTGGGACAGGCGTTCTACGATGGACTGCACGTCCCGAAAGAGATGTTCGTCAGCGACATCGCCGACCACTCCGGGATTCCATCAGCCGAAGGCGCGCGCTACTACGAGACTGTCGCGCGCTTCATCGCGCAACACGATCACTGACACGCAAACGCCGCGCTGTCGGTGATCGTCTGCGCTGGACGGCCGCGCGGATTCGCATACGACTTTGATTCATCGGTCTTCGTGTCGCGCACCGAGATCGTGTAGCCGACGTCAGTTGTCCCGCCGGCGTATACCCAGAAATTGGCCGACGGCGTCGCACACGCGTCGATCATCTTGACGATGATCTCGATGTTGCCCGGATCGGTGAACCAGAAGAGCGCGGTCCCGGGTGCGTAGCGAATGGCGGTCATCGGGCGGACGCCGCTCCCCGCATCGTACGTGACGCCAATCGCGAACCGATCGCTCATCAGCCGAACTTCCGTCCCGTCGATGAACTGTCGTATCGCTCGATACGTCGAAGCGAACGAGCCGTCAACCACCTGGTTCTTCCCGCTGCAGCCGGACCCCGGCTCCGGCCCGCAATGCCCGAAGAGTTGACCCACGACGTAGACTTCGCCGCCGTCGTTGATGATGACCGGCGCACCTGAGCTCCCACCGTAGAGTCCTCCGGTTCCCTCATCGCTATAGATGAAGTCGGAACGCGATCTGCCAGAGCATGAGAGACCGCTCTTGCCGGTCAACGTCGACGTCGAGTACGACTGTGGCATCGGGCCCGAGCGCGTCGGGTGCGGGTGCGACAATCTATGGAGTACTGCGCCGCTTCGCACCGCGTCAGGTTGCGCGTCCCATCCGAGATGCCACCGCCCGGCGGGAACGGTCTTGAGCCTGACGAGAGTGAAGTCGCTTTCCGATGATGTCGCGACGAGCTCGCCGCCAATCGAGCGCTGCATCGAGCGGACTTCGGGCGCAGGCCCCGCGCAGTACGCCGACCGATAGTCCCAGAATACCTCGAGTGAATCGACTTCGGCCTGCGTCGAAAAGCAATGATTCGCCGTCAGCAGATACGGCGTGCCGCTCCCCTGCCGGTCATTGATGAGGCCTCCGCTGCAGGCTCGCGGACCGCGGGCGGTGATGAATTGAAGGTGGCCGATCGCACCGCGGAGCGTCGCGATCCCCTCGAGCGCGGAAGTACCCACGCAGTTCGCATCGATCAGGCAGGTGGGCGCGTCGTCAGCCTTCACGACAGGGCCGGCCAGTTCCGCGATCTCGCGAATACGAATCGGCGTCGTGGATGCCCCGTCGAGCACGATGTACGCGGTCTCGCCCGCGATGCTCGGCGTCCAGACACTCGTTGACGTCACGGCGACGGGCTGCGGTGTTTCGCCGGCGCCGTAAATCCAGAGCGACGCGCTACCCGGAACATTTTCGAGATGAACCCGGATCCGAAAGGCGTTTCGCACGACCACCTTCACCACGGGCGATCGCGCGTCGACGTCAAGCTCTTTGGGGAGAGGTCGTACAAATCCGTTCGCTTCAGCCTCGCTGTCGAGCTCCGCGAAAAGCGAAGAGTCCGCGGCCTCCAGCAGGGCCGTCGGCACGTCCGCGCGAGCAGCAAGCCGCGGCACGGGACCGCTCGTTTGGGCGCCGTACGCCGTCGGGAAGAACCTCGACGCTACGCGCTCCTGCGCGCCAAGGGAGACCGCGAAGAGAAAGAGTGCTGCGAGGACGATCCCAGGCATTTGGGGACAAAGGAGTGAGGACTGAGAAAAGGCTGGCAACGTCGCGATGACGTTACTCAGCCCTCATCACTCAGTCCTCAATCCTGATTGCGTCAGGGGCAGGTTGCGAATGCCGATGAGTCGGTCACGGTTCCATACGGCTTGCCGCGAACGTGCTGATAGGTCTTGATCGTCCCGTTCTTGCTGTCGCGAACGGAGATGTTGACCTCAACGTCGGTCGTACCACCGGCGTAGACCCAGAACCGCTGATTGAACGAGCAGGCGTTGATCATCTTCAGAAGAATCTCGATATTGCCGGCATCGTTGAACCAGAAGAGTCCCGACTCGCCCGTGTACTTGATCGCGGTCATCGACTTGAGGCCGCTGCCGCCGTTGTAGGTGACTTTGACCTCGAAGCGGTTATCGACGAGGCAGACCTGACCCGCCGCAAGGTTCGGAACGCAGGGAGTGTTGCCGCTGGTGGTCGGGGCGATGAACTGTTTGATCGCATCGAAGGTCTGCGCGAACGCGCCGTCCATCGTGTCGTTGCGACGATCGCATCCGGCCGCAGGATCGGGACCACACGATCCGAGAAGCTGGCCGACGACCTGGCCGTTGTCGAGCATGATCGCCGAACCGGAACTACCGCCGTAGACGCCACCCTCTCCACCATTCTTTTCGTTGGAGTAGACGAAGTTCGGTGGCGCAGCACCCGTGCAGTTCCCGCCAATCGTGTTCCCCGCGATCGTCCGCGAGTAGAGCTGAGGCTCAGGGCCGGTCGCACCGTCCGGAACGGGGTGTGAGATACGGTGCAGACGCGTACCGTTGACGACCGCTGCAGAGTTCCATCCCAGCAGGACTCGCCCCGCCGGCAGGGAATTCAGTCTGAGCAGGGTGTAGTCGCTCGTGGCCGAAGTCGAGAGCAGTGTCGCGCCGCGGACCGCCGGGAGTGCCGAAGCCTGCGAGGACACGCAACTCAGGTACTTGTAGTCGAAGAAGACCTCGATCGCGCTCGCGACCGACTGCGTAGTGATCGTGCAGTGATTCGCCGTCAGAAAGTATGGAGTGCTGGTCTGAGCCTGGTCGGTGATCAGCTGACCGCTGCAGACACCGCCTCCAGAGGAGGTGATGATGTCGATCTGGCCGATGGCTTTGCTGACGTTAGCGATCACCGGAAAGTCAGAGGCGTTCTGTGCGCAGGTCACATCCGCATCGACGAGACACGTCGGCGCGTCGTCGGTGCCCGCTCGGATCTTCACCGCGTTCAGCAATTCGAGCACGCGATTGATCTCGAATGAAGCAGTCTCGCCCGAGCCGACTTCGACCTCGATGTAGATGGTCTCGCCGCTGACGCTCGGCGTCCAGAGCGAGCGTTTCTCATCCATCGTGCTCGCGTCGAACGCGACCGGCTCGCCGGAGCTGCCGTAGACCCAGAGGACCGCGCCTGCGGGAAGGTGCACGTTCTCGAGCTGCGCGCGGAGGCGCGCAGCCTTCTCGACCCGGATGCTCGTTCCAAACGCGACGCCGCGCGAGCTGGTCGTCACGACTCCACGACCGTGTCGCCCGCTCTTCGACGCAACTGCCGCACCGAGTTCAACCTTGATCGAGTCACCCAGGGCGCGGAAAAAACCGTTGCGCGCGGGAAGGCGGTCTGCCGCGTTCCAGACACGAATAGCCTCGAGCTCCTCCGGCACTGCGATCACTGCCGGTGCGAGTGTTACCGCCGCGTCGAGACCTGACTGCTGCGCAATTCTCGGCGCCGCCGGATAGCTTTTCACGCCGACCGCTTCACGAAGCACGTGCATCTGCGCCTCTTCCGCGAAAGCAGCACCGACGAGTGACAACGAGACAACGACTGCTCCCAGAAGCGCGATGATTCTCGATCTCATGGACTCTCCTTGGACTGATAGACCACAGCCAGCACCCGTGGACGGGCCGCTGGACAGGGAAAACGTTTCGATGCGGGTTTGGACAGCCGTCATTCTGCCCGACATCGACGGAGACGGCAACAGGAAGTTATTATGCCGGGGATGGCATTCCACTGTCTGCGCTGCAAGGCCGAAATCGACAAAACCTACAAGGCTTGTCCGCACTGCGGCGAGCCGATGACCGACTTCCTGCGCCGCTATGCCGAGGAGCCGGTGGACGGCAAGTACCAGATCGTCGAGCGCCTCGGCGCCGGTGGCATGGGTGAGGTCTACAAGGTCCAGCACGTGATGCTCGGCGCGACCCGCGTCATCAAAGTCATCCGTCCCCAGATCTCCGAAAGCAAGGACGCACACGAGCGTTTTCTCCGCGAGGCGCGCGCCGCCACGAAAATCCAGCACCCTAACGTCGGCACCCTGCACGATTTCTCAGCGCTTCCCGACGGCTCGCACTTCATGGTGTGGGAGTTCATCGACGGCGAGAACGTTGCGCAGCGGATCCGCGCGCGCGGCGTGCTTCAGCCGCGCTACGCCGTGAGAATCATGATTCAGGCGCTGCGCGGTCTCGAAGCGGTTCATCGCGCGGGGATCGTCCACCGCGATATCAGCCCCGAGAACATCATGATCACGCGCGAGCAGCACGGTGAGGAGACGGTGAAAATCATCGACCTCGGCGTGGCGAAAGTCGACGACTCCAGCGACAACGCCACGCGCGTCGGCGTCTTCGTCGGCAAGCTTCGCTACGCATCGCCCGAGCACCTCGGATTCCTCGCTGAAGGTGAGCGCATCGATGGTCGCGCCGATCTCTACTCGCTCGCGATGGTTCTCTACGAGATGCTCACCGGCCGCCCGCCATTCGAGGCTACCTCGCCGCACGAGTACATCCTGCTCCACTCGCGCCCGACCGCATTTCGACCGCTCGATCTTCCCCCCGATCTTCCCGGCGGCGCCGAGCTGCAGGCGGTGATGGTTCGCGCACTCGATCACGACCGCAACAATCGCTACGCCAACGCACGCGAGTTCATGATTGCACTCGAGCGGGTCGAACGAACGCTGCCCGATCCCGTCACCACTGAGACGATGAACATCCAGGTGTCCGACACGGACAAGACGTGGATGCCGACGCCGCTCCCCGACACGCTTCATCGCTCTACGGTCAAGAGTCAGGTCGTCGATTCCTCCGCGGCGCCCACGATCCAGACTCCTCTTCCGGGGCAGACGGGTCAGAGGGCGACTGCTGCAAAGACTCTCAATACGGCCGCCCCAACCGTGCGGACCGACTTCACGCCCCCTCCGCCCGCGGTCGCTCCGCCGCAACAGGCGCCGATCGTCCCGAAAGCGCGGCACGGCGGAGTGATTGCGATCCTCGTGATTCTTGCGATCTTCGTCGTGGCGGGCGCGGGCGTCGCGTACTTCGTCTATCGCCGCTTCACGGCAATCTCGAAACCGCTGATCGCCGCGACGAGCACAACCACTCCGCAACAGACGGCCTCGACGGCCCCTCCGACTGCGAGTGTCGACGTCGTCACGACGACACCGATGACGATCACCGAGGCGGAGACGAGCGCGACGACCGACTCGACCGAGCCCACCGGTTCAAACCTCTCAACGACCACCGCAACGCAGGCGCAGATCATCCCGCCGGTCACGACGCCGCGGCAGAACACTACGCCGCCGGTCGTACGGGAGCCGCGGCAGACCGCGGTCGTGCAACCGCGCGAAGACCCGGCCGACGAGCCGCGTGTCGTCCCTCCTCCCCCGCCCCCCGCTTCGAACATCCGGTCGTTCATCGATGGCGACACCGGTGATGCCGAAGTGAACGAGCAAATCATCAGCAATCTTCATCGCCAGCTCAACGGGGTGAATCGCGTGGTGATCCGGGGTCGAGGCGAGATGCACGAGCAGCTCATCGAGCGATTCAAGAATGCGCTCCCAAGCGTCGCAGTCGTCGACAACGCCGACACAGTGATCGATTTCGAAGGCACCATGGAGCGCGTCAACCGCGGCAAAAGTCGCCGTCAGGCGCGCGCAACCATCACGAAGAACGGCCGCGTCATCTTTCGCTATGAACTGCCGCCCGAGGAGATCCGCGTCGGCGACTCACCGGCGGAAGCGTTCTCGCGGGTGCTCAGCGAAGCGTTCGGACACTGAGGGGTGTTGATTGTTTTCGTTCACCGTTATCCGTTAACGGCAAACGACGGGCTACGCACCCCCCCCACCCACCCATCAACTCTCCACCAACCCCCGCAACTGTCTCGACGCTACGGTCAGCATCGCGAGATCGACGTTCTGTGCTGACTTTACTTCGTTCATCGTCTGATCGAGGCGTTCGACGACGCGGCCGCGTTGGGCGAGCCAGGTGTCCACCGGGTCGGCCGCGCCGCGAGCGCCGTTGGATTCGGCGATCACGCGCGAGGCGAGAATGCCCTGGTAGTTGAAGAGGTCATCGACGACGGCGGCGACCGCGGCTTTCTGCCACGGCGTTTCCGCCACGATCGCGGCACCTGCGGTGCGCAGCCGGTCGAGGCCGAATCGCGCTCCGACGCCGAAGTAAACGCGCGCAACCTCGTCGATCCCCGACGCCGATTTCGCGACTTCGCTGCGCGAGATTCGCACGATGTCCATCGCCGAGCTCATGACATCGAGCGCGGCGACGCGGTCCGCGAGATGCTTCGGGATGCCGCTCTCGGCGAGCTTCGCCTCCCTCGCGCGTAACGACGTGAGGACCGCCGCAGGCAGGACCTGCGCGAGCTGCCCTTCGAGCGCGGCAATCCGCGGTTTGAATTCGGTAACGTACGCCGCGATGTCGAGCTTCTCGTATCCGCTCCGCAGCAGCCAGCCGATCGCGCGCTCGAGCAACCGCTCCACGCTGACCATCATCTCGATCTGAACCGCCGCGGGCACCTTGTTGTCGAGCGACTCTATCTCCGCCCATGTGGTGCGCAGGTCGAACGTGTCGCGGATGATCGTGAACGCCCGCGCGACGTCGGCGACCGGCTTTCCGGTCTCCTCGGTCATCTGCCAGACGAACGTCGGGCGAAGACGGTTGATGATGTTGTTGGTCAGATACGTCGCGATGATCTCGCGGCGCAGCCGATGCCGCCCGATCGCCGCGGGGAACTGCTTGCGAAGCCGTTGTGGGAAGTAGAGCAGCAGATCCTGGACTAGAAGTGGATCGTCCGGCAGATCGGATGCAAGGAGATCCTGGTAGAGCACGATCTTGCTGTACGCGAGGAGCACCGCGATCTCGGGCCGCGTGAGGCCGAGCCGCGCGGCGTGACGATCGGCGATCGTCTCGTCGTCCGGCAGCCCCTCGACCGCGCGATCGAGCCGGCCGGCCTTCTCGAGCGCGCGCATGAAGCGCGCCTGAATGTCGAGCATCGACCCGCCGAATGCGTGTGTGATTGAGATCGCCTGCGTCTGCTCGTAGTTGTCGCGCAGCACGAGGCCACCGACCTCGTCGGTCATGGTCGCCAGCAGCTTGTTACGCTCTTCGATGCCGGCGAGCTCACCGCGTGCGATGGCGTCGTAGAGGAGGATCTTGATGTTGACCTCGTGGTCCGACGTATCGACGCCGGCCGAGTTGTCGATGGCGTCGGTATTGATCCGCCCGCCGAGGAGGTTGAACTCGATGCGCGCGCGCTGCGTGAAACCGAGGTTCGCACCTTCGCCGACGACGCGAACGCGGAGCTCGCGCGCATCGACGCGGAGCGCGTCGTTGCCGCGGTCGCGCGCTGCGGCGTGATCCTCGTCGCTCGCCTTTACGTACGTCCCGATGCCGCCGAGCCAGAGTAGGTCGGCGCGCGCCTTGAGAATCGACCGCATGAGTTCCGCCGGTGTGACGTTCTTCTGCGGCAGCTCGAAGAGCTGCTGCACCCTCTCCGAGATCGTGATCGTCTTTGCGCTCCGCTCGTAGACCGCGCCGCCCTTCGAGATCAGCTCGACGTTGTAGCCGTTCCAGTTGAGGCGCTGCTCGAACATCCGGCGCCGCTCCGCGAAGCTCGCGCGGAGATCGGGATCGGGGTCGACGAAAATGTGTGAGTGATTGAACGCCGCCAGAAGTCTCGCATGTGGTGAGAGCAGCAGCGCGTTGCCGAAAACGTCGCCCGACATGTCGCCGACACCGACGCAGGTGAAGTCCTGGCTCTGCGTGTCGATGCCCATCTCGCGGAAATGGCGCTTGACCGCCTCCCATCCGCCGCGCGCGGTGATGCCCATCCCCTTGTGGTCATAGCCGGCGGAGCCGCCCGATGCGAATGCATCGCCGAGCCAGAAGCCGTAGTCGGCCGAGACGCCGTTCGCGATGTCGGAGAACGTCGCCGTGCCCTTGTCGGCCGCGACGACGAGATACGGATCGTCAGGATCGCGCCGCACGACGTTCTCCGGAAGGATCACCTCGTCACCACGAAGGTTATCGGTGATGTCGAGCATGCCGCGCAGCAGCGTCTTGTACGACTCGATCCCTTCCTGCTGAAAGGTCTGCCGATCCGGCGACGGATTCTTCACAACAAAGCCGCCCTTCGAGCCCATCGGCACGATGACGACGTTCTTCACGTTCTGAGCTTTCATGAGGCCGAGGATCTCGGTGCGAAAATCCTCGCGCCGGTCCGACCAGCGAATTCCGCCGCGTGCGACCTTGCCGGCGCGGAGGTGTACCCCTTCCATGAATGGCGCGTAAACGAAGATCTCGTACAGCGGGCGCGGAAGCGGCAGCTCCTTGATCGACAACGAGTCGAACTTGAACGAGACGTACGGCTTTCGCTCACCATCGTCCGCCCTCTGGAAGTAGTTCGTCCGCAGCGTGGCTTCCATGAGAGTGAGATAAAGACGAAGAATGCGATCCTCATCGGGATTGCTGACGTCTTCCAGCGCGTCCTCGATCTGCGATCGAAGCGACATCGCGGCAAGCTGGCGTCCGCTGACCGCGGGCGAGCTGGCGCCGGCTCCGCGCATCGCCGGTGCGCCGAGTTCGGGATCGAAATGCGTCCGGAAGAGCCGGATCAGCATCTGCGCGATGTTCGCGTTGTTCGCGAGCGTCTGCTGAATGTACGCCTCGCTCAGATTCGTCCCAATCTGCCGCATGTACTTGCAGTAGGCACGCAGCACGGCGATCTCGTGCCATTCGAGCTCGGCGTTGAGGACGAGACGATTGAACCCGTCGTTCTCCGCGTCCTTGCGCCAGACGCGGATGAATGCTTCTTGGAACTTCTCCTTCACTGCAGTCAGGTCGTCCTGCATCCCTTCGGCGGAAAGGCTGAAGTCGCGAATGCGAACAGGCGACGCAGCGCCTGCCGGCTGAATCTCATAGGGAACTTCCGACTGCACCTTCACGCCCATGTTCTCCAGGCGCGGCATGATCTCGGAGAGCGGGACGGGCGCACCCGCGTGGACGATCTTCAGGTGGAACTGACGCTGATCGCCGCGGTGACGATAGAGATCGACCACGAGCTTGCCGGTCGTGAGGACTTCGTCGACATGCGTGATGTCGTAGAGCGCGGCGGGAGCGGTGAATCGCTCGGCGTACGCCATCGGGAACGCTTTCTTGTAGCGCCGATGCATCTCGATGCCGGCGTCTTCACCCTTCGACTGCACGAGCGATTCGAGCAGACGATCACTCCACGTGCGTGCGGCTTCGGCGAGATACGCCTCGAGGCGGCGCATGTCGGGCTGCGGGATCTTCCCCGGCGTCGTCCGGATCACGAAGAGGCCACGTGCGAGTGCCGACGTCGCAACGTGATCGTAGATCTGCGTGTCGTGCCCCTCGAACGCTTCTTCGAGGAGCGCGCGCGCGCGCTCCTTGAAATCGGGCGTATAGCGGTCACGCGGGACGAACACGAGGCACGAGACGAAGCGCTCGAAGACATCCTTGCGCGTAAAAAGTGCGACGCGCTGGCGCTCCTGCAGCAGCAGGATGCCGCGCGCGATTTCGAACAGATCGTCGTCGCTGATCTGGAAAAACTCGTCGCGCGGGTAGGTCTCGAGGATCTCGACCAGCGCCTTGCCGTTGTGGCTGTGAGGATCGAGTCCCGCGCGCTCGAGTGTGCGGGTAGCCTTCAGACGCAGCATCGGGATGTCGCGCACGCTCCGGCTGTACGCGGCCGAGGTGAAGAGGCCGAGGAAGCGGTCTTCTCCGATGAGATTCCCATTCGCGTCGTAGCGCTTGATGCCGATCCGGTCCATCGGCACGGGGCGGTGGATCGTGCTGAGGCTGTTGGCCTTTGTAATGATCAGCAGGTCTTTCTTCCGGGCGTAGTCGCTGAACTCGCGGCTGAGCGGCTCGTGTCCGCGCTTCTGCGATTCCGCACGCACTTCGGAAAGGATGCCGAGGCCGGTGCCCGTGACCGGCGGCAGAAAATCTTTTCCGTCGTGTGACTCGAATCCGTAGCGGCGGTATCCGAGGAAGATGAAGTTACCGTGGTCGAGCCAATCGAGGAATTTCCGCGCCTCTTCGACTTCCTCACGTGGCATCGGGAGGCTGACTTTCCCGAGCTCCTCGATGAGTGTTGCCATCCCCTCGCGCATCGCGCGCCAGTCCTTGACCGCGAGGCGTACCTGCTCGAGGACGTGCTCGAAGCTCCTGCGAATCGTTTCGAGCTCCGCCGGGTCGGTCTCCTGATCGACCTCGACATGCATGTACGACTCGACAACCACGTCGGCGGGGGCGCCGAGCGTGTCGGTCACTTCGAGCCGGTTGCCTGTGCGGTCACGGCGGACGCGCATGACCGGATGCAGAAGGAGATGGATCTTGCGGTCGCGCCGGTGGATCTCGGCGCTGACGGAGTCGACGAGGAACGGCATGTCGTCGTTCACGACCTCGATCACGGTGTGCTCGAGTCCCCAGCCGTTCTTCTCGACTGAAGGGTTGAAGAGGCGGACGCTCGGAACGCCTGGCTGGCGTTTCTGACCAAAGTCCCAGAGCGACAGCGCGCTGCCGATGAGTGTGTCGAACGACGTGTAGATGACATCGTCGGGCGCGACGTGCGCGAAGTAGCGGCGGACAAAATGCTCCGCACTCTCGCTGAGGCCGGCGGCCACGCGGTTGCGCGCCTCGACTGCGAGCCGCTCGACGAGATCGGCCTTACGCTGTTCTGCTGTTACTGACATCGGGTTCTCCTGAGAGGGTCAATGCGGACGCCTATCATAAGACAGCCGGCGACCATCGTCAGGGTTCGGGGTCAGGTCTTGATTATTGATTTTCGGCACGGTGAAAAAGCAAAAATCAAGACCTGACCCCGGAGACGTCACTTCCGGCCGAATTTCTCGCCGAAGAAGTTGCCTTTGGTCCAGGCGGGGCGTTGGGTCCGATTCGCGACTTCGACGCCAAGCTTGTAGTTGAACCGCGCGAGTGTCGAGACCATCGAGTAGTCGAGGTCCTGCGAGAGGTCGTCCTTCGGCGTGTGGTAGCGAGTGCTGATCCACTCGATCTGCGCCTTTTTCGAGTCGATGCCCGGATCGACGGCCTTGTAGCCCATCCCGACGTAGATCGCGGGCACTCCCTGCTTCACGAACGGATACTGGTCGCTCCGCACGAAGTAGACCTCCTCGGGATACGGATCAGGACTGATCTCGAGGTTCATCTCGCTCGCAATTTTCGCGACCGAATCGCCGAGGTCTGAGACCTCCGAGCCGAGCGGAACGACGTCCTTCACCGCGTGCAGCATCATCACCTCGTCGATGTTGATGTTGGCGACGATCATCTCGATCGGGACGGTCGGGTTATTCGCGAAGTAGTCGGCGCCCCGAAGTCCTTTCTCCTCGGCCGTAGTGGCGAGAAAGATGATCGAGCGGCGAGCAGGCGTTTTCGCGAACGCTTTCGCGATCTCGATCATCGCGGCGATGCCCGAGGCGTTGTCCATCGCGCCGTTGTTGATCGCGTCGCCATCTACCGGATCGCTGATACCGAGGTGATCGAGATGCGCTGAATAGACGAGGTACTCGTCGCGCAGTTGCGGATCGGAGCCGCGAACGACGCCGGCGACGTTGGGGCTCTCGGCCGGAGCGTGCACGCTCGCAAGCTGAATCGAAGCGCGAACGGGCAATGCGAACCCGCGCAGTGTGCCCGCTTCGAGATCGATGGATGCCTGCGCGAATGTCTTCGCGGCGCCTGCGAAAAGCGCTACGGCGCCAGCGGGGCTCAGCGAGACGGTCGAACTGATATCGCGTCGCACGGCGTGCGGCGCGCCGTCGGGCTCGAGCCAGTACATCGTTCCGAGACGCGACTGCCGGATCACTCGCGGCCACGGAGCGCGAGCGGAATCAGCGGGCGTGGAGAGCGTGATCACTCCGGCTGCGCCATGCGACGCAGCGTTCGCCAGCTTCACGAGACTCGAGCTGTAGTGCGCGCGAAGGGCGCCGGGAAATCTCTCAGGCGCGCCGGAAAAGTAGGCGACGATCCGGCCGCGCACGTCGAGCCCGGCATAGTCGTCGTGCTTCAGCTCCGGCGAGGTAACCCCATATCCGGCAACGACGACCTCGCCTTCGACCGTCTTCGTTTCGGCGAGCGCGTCTCCCATCGTCACGAACCCTTCGCCGTACGCGAGGACGACCGGTGTACCGCGCTCGGGTGTGATCATGATCTTGGACGAAGCAAGAGCCGTCGTGCGCTGAAAGCGTACGTTCTGAAAGTAGCTACCGCTGGCGCCCGGCTCGATGCCGGCGGCTTCGAACTGCGCAGCGACGTAAGCCGCCGCAAGATCGTAGCCGCGCGTTCCGGTACCTCGCCCCTCGAGAAGATCGCTCGCGAGGAACCTCATGTGCGCCCGCATCGCATCGGCGCGAAAGCTGTCCGCATGCGCAGCCCCCGCGAGTACGAGCGCGATCCCGATCACCGCATTTCGCATCAACGCCTCCGGCGCGCGAGTTTGCCACAACAATCGCGGACAGCTAAGCTTTCGCGGGCCTCAGAACGCGTGACTGTTGCGGGAAAGTTTTCGACAATGTCCATGGCGGACCTCATTCAATGGGCCCGCACGGCGCAGCGTACCGGACTTCTTCGTCTCAACGACGAGAGCGGCGGTCGCGAAGTGCACGTGTACTTCCGCGACGGACGCATCGTGTTCTCCTCCTCGAATGAGCGCCGCAGCGGATGGGCTTCCTATCTCAAATACCTCGGTTTCTGTACTGAGGATGACGTCGAGGCTGCCTTCCGCGTCAAGGAATCCACCGGCGCGTCGGTTGCTTCGATTCTCCTCCAGGAGAAGAAGCTGACGCACGAGCAGGCGGTCTCGACTCTGGGCGAGAAGACGATCGAGGATCTCTGCGATGTCTTCCTCTGGCCCGAGGGCACGTTTCAGTTCGATCCGAAACTACCGGTGATCAAGACGACCGTAATCGTCGATCTCGACCCGATTCACATCGTCTGCGAGGGGATCCGCCGCGCAGAGGTGTGGAGCCGGATGAGTGCTTTCATCCATCCGAAAAATTTTTTCGAACGATCGGACGACCCGCTCGACGAGACCGGCACGTGGGAAGACCTTCGCGTTGCGCGACATGTCTGGGTGCTGCTCGATGGGAACAGGAACATGGATGACGTCGTCGAGGGGCTGCCGTTCAGCAGGTACAAGGTTTATCGCGCCGTGTCGGAGCTGCTGGAACGAAAGGTCGCGATGCCGACCGAAGTCACGGCGGTGGTCGACCGCGAAAAGAAGCTGAGGGAGAAGATCGAAGTCGCGCGAAAGGCTGCCGCCGACGAGAAGTGGACCGAGGCGATGGAGATCCTGCAGGGCCTCGCGACGGCGCATCCTGGACGCGCGGACATCGTGGAAGAGCTCATCACCATGACACGCGGATTCGAGCGCTCGATTTACGAGCACAACTTCACCAAACTCGATGTGCCGGTCGTGACAATCGGACCCGAATCGCTCGCGCGGCTCAACCTCTATCCGACCGAGGGCTTTCTGCTTTCGCGGATCGACGGACGGCTGTCGGTGCGCGAAATTCTGCGGATCACGCCAGTCCCGGAGTTCGAAGGTCTGCGCGCATTCAAGCGCCTGCTCTCGGCCAAGATTATCGACTTTCCGCACCGCCAGAGTCCGAGCGCGACCGCGACTGAGGCTTCGAAACAGCGAGGCTGAGAACCACGGTTCGGAGTGAGACAGCTTGCCGCCGCTTTGCTTCTCCATTCTTCGTCAAGCTAGTCCGGACCCCACGAAAGGAATCGCAACCGTGGGCCGCGGGGACGGCCGTCAATCGTGGCGAGGCGGTCGCTTGTGATCTCGAGGCGATTCACGGCGCCGCCGGGCGCGCCGGTCACCGGGTACTCGCGACTGACCTCGCGGTCCGTCATGACGACACGCTCAATGGCAGCGCCGTTCAGTGAGATCGTCAGCGCCGAACCAAACAACTCATCGGGAATGTCCAGCAGAAGCGCAAGCTCGGTAGCACCGTTCGCAGAAGGGAGCAGCACCACCGCGGTCGCATCGCCCATGACGCGCCACTCGTTGTAGCCCTCCCCTTCCGCCTCGAACCAGCCGCTCTCGAAGCGCGCGACATTCGTCATCGGCTTGAGCACCACCTCGAAATAATGCCGCCGTGCGATGTTCCAAAGCCGGTCTCGGCCGCGCTCATACATCCGTCCCCCTGGTTTCGAGTGGAGCATCTCTGCAAGAAGAAAGGGGTTCGCGGCAGGAGTCAGCGGGATCGCGCGATCGTCCATCACACGCGTAACCGGATACGACGGCGCAAAGTACTCCATGAAGGGAACCATCGAGTAGGCGACGAAGAGCTGTTGCCGCGCGGGATCGAACGACTCGGCGACCGCGGTCGCGGCGGCCACCGGCGGCGCGATCTCGTTGCGGACCGCCGTGAACGCGGGGAATGTCCAGAGGATGAACGCAGCGACGAGCGATCCTCCGATCGCCAGCTCAGCGGGCGAGGGAGCCCGCCGCCACACAAACGTGGCCATTCGTGCGATGCCGTCGGCCGCAAGCAAGGCGAACATCGGCGCGTAGCCGATCGAGAAGCGGCTGATGCTGAACCGGTCGAGCAGCAGCCAGGCCATCAGCGCGAACGGTCCGAACGTCAGCAAGTTCCACACGATCGGACGATGCTTGCTGCGGATCGACCCGACCGCTGACACCATGACGAAGAGCGAGGTCACGAGGCTCAAGGGCGTCGACTGGTAGTTCTTGATGAAGAACCGGTCGGCGATCCGCCAGAGCGGCGGACGCGCCTCGCTCCGGAACGAGTCGACGCGCGAGATGTACTCGCCGTGCGCGCGCACCGCGGTCATGTACCTCTCGAGATCGCCAGTCGCGATGACAGCCGATCCGTACGCAACGCCGCAGATCGTCACTCCGATCAGCAGCGCGACGACCGAGTCGCGCAGCGGACGGCGCCGCATCGCGAGGATTCCGGGAAACAGACCGATCACCAGATTCTGTGGGCGGATTCCTGCGGCAAGTGCGAGCAGCGCCGTCCCGATCCAGTAGTCACGTCGCGACCGCGCACCACGAAAGAGAAAGACGACGGCCCAGATGACGAGCACGATCGACGGCACATCGCTGAACGCAGTTCCGCCGAAGAACCATACATTCGGAAAAAACACGAAGAGCGCCGCCGCGACGAGACTGGTCTCGAAGCGCATGCGCAGTTCGCGGGCGAGAAGAAAGACCGCAGGAAACGCGAGCATCCCGGCCACGAGACTGATCGACTGAAGCGCGCGGAAGTCGCTTGACGCGACGAGCCGTACGATCTTCGCAACCGCGATGAACACCGGGAAGCCGGGCGGATGCGGGTGGTGGCTCGCGACGTCGTACTCGCGCATGCCGAGCGAAAAGAGCGCCTCGTCCCAGTCCCAGAGCGACCGCGCCATGGAGGCGAAACGCGTCAGCGCGCAGACGGCCGCCGCGATCCAGAAAATCTTTCGTTGCCGCGAACTCAGGTCCACTCACCCGCTCCGCGGGTAAGCGGCGTAGAACGTTCCGCCGCTCTGCGCGAGGCGCCGCAGCGGCGCATTCGGCGCGAAGCGGCGGCCATGTTTCTTCTCGAGCTCGGTCAGCCGCGCAACAACGTTCGTCGTGCCGAGCGAGTCGGCATACCGCAGCAGTCCGCCGCGGAACGGCGGGAAGCCGGTGCCCATGATCATCGCAAGGTCGAGCTCGGCGGCCGATCCGACGATCTTCTCGTCGAGGATCAGCGATGCCTCGTTGATCATCGCGAGCAGCATCCGCTCGACGACAGTCTTCGGATCCGCCGGGTGCGGCGCGCTGACGCCGATGATCCTGTAGATCGACGCGTCGGGCCCTTTCCGCCTGCCCTTTTCATAGAGATAGAGCCCGCGGCCGTTCTTCTTTCCGTGGCGCCCGTCGGCGTAAAGACGGTCGACTACGTTCGACTTCGTCATCCGATCGCCAAATGCGGCGCTCAGAATTCCGGCGACTTTCGCCGCGACATCGATCCCGACCTCGTCGAGCAGCGCGACCGGTCCCATCGGCATGCCGAATGCGGTCATCGCCTTGTCGAGCGACTCGATGCTGTTCCCCTCTTCGAGCAGGAACCCGGCCTCGTTCATATACGGCCCGAGGATTCTGTTGACGACGAAGCCCGGGCCGTCGTTGACGTACACGACCGTCTTGCCGAGCTTGCGCGCAAAATTCGCCACCGTGACCATCGCAGCGTCCGAGGTTTTCTGGCCGCGAATCACTTCAACGAGCGGCATCCGGTCGACCGGATTGAAAAAGTGCATACCGACGACGTTCTCGGGCCGTTTCGCCTTCGCGGCGATGTCGGTGATCGGAATCGTCGAGGTATTCGTCGCAAAGATTGCGTTCGGTCCGGCGATGCCTTCGTACTCGGCGAGCACCTGCTGCTTGACGTCAAGCTTCTCGATGACAGCTTCGATGACCATGTCGGTGCGCGCGAAGCCGGCCCAGTCGGTTGCGGCGGTGATGCGTGCGAGCTTCCGCGCCATCTCGCCGCGTGTCATCCGCCGCCGCTCGACCTTCTTCTTCCAGACGCGGGCGGCCGCCTTCATGCCGCCGGAGATCGCCTGCCAGTTGATGTCGCGCATCCGGACCGCCGCATCGGTCTTGTCTGCGATGATCTGCGCGATGCCGCCCCCCATCACCCCCGCACCGAGGACGCCGGCGTTGTGGACTTCGAGCGGCTTCGCATTCAGCTTGTCCTTCTTCGAGTCTTCCATGAGGAAGAAGAGCCGCACCAGATTCTGCGCGACGTCGCCCATGATGAGCGGCGCCACCGCCTCGGTCTCGCGCGCGAGTCCGCGCTCCACGCCGGCGGACATCCCGTACTCCATGACGTCGATCGCCGCGAGCGGAGCCGGGTAGTGGCCGTGTGTCTGCGCGAGGACTGCCTTGCGCGCTTTTCCGAAGATGACCCTTCGCGCGAGCGGGTTCCCCTCGATATAGAACTTCGTCCGCGTGCCGCCGCTCCGCTTCCCGCGGGTGGTCAGCTTCTTCGCAACCTCGAGCAGAATCCCCGGCTCGACGACCTCGTCAACCAGCCCGATGCGTTTCGCGCGCTTTCCGTCGAGCGTTTTTCCGTTGAGGATGATGTCGAGCGCCGCCGGAAGTCCGATCAGCCGCGGCAGCTTCGTCACCCCTCCCCACGCCGGAAAGATCCCGAGCTTCACTTCGGGCAATCCGATCGATGCCTTCGGCGAGTCGGACATCACGCGGTAATCGCAACTGATCGCGATCTCGCAACCGCCTCCCATGCACGCGCCATTGATCGCCGCGACTGTGACCTGAGGCAGTTTCGAGAAGCGATGAAATGTCTGCTGGCCGAAGCGCGCGTACTGCGCTGCAAGCTCGGGCGAGGTCGCCTTCGTGAACTCGCTCACATCAGCGCCGGCGATGAAGATCGTCGGCTTCGCGGAAGCGAGGATCAGTTTCCTGATCTCGCGTGACTTCTCCAGCTCGTCGACGATGCCGGCGAACTCCGTCATCACACTCGTGGAGAACTTGTTGACCTTCTCGCCCGGGAGATCGAACCAGAGAATCGCAAGATCACCCTGCCGCTCGAGCCTGAATGCCGTCATGCGCGGCGCGATTCCTTTTCGTCGAATACGTCCTGGTCGATGTACATCTGATCGATCACCGACTTGTACTTCTGGTCCACCATCTTCCGCTTAACTTTCAGCGACGGCGTGATCTCGTCTGCGTCGATCGTGAAGTCGCGCGCGAGGAGCGAGAAGCGGCGGATCTTCTCCTGCCGGTCGAGATTCTGATTGAAGCGGTCGATCTCGTTCTGAACCAGCGAGCGCACTTTGTCGTTCCCGACCAGTTCTTCGCGCGTCTGGAACGTCAGCCCCATCGCCGACGCGTCGCGTTCGAGCTTCTCGAAGTTCGGGACGATGAGCGCGGTCAGATACTTCCGGCGGTCGCCGATGAGCACCGGCGTCCCGACATACGGCGAGCTCTTGAGCAGCGCCTCGAGCGGCTGCGGCGCGATGTTCTTGCCGTATGCGTTGATGATGATGTCCTTCTTCCGGTCGGTAATCTTGAGGAACCCGTCCCGGTCGATCTCACCGATGTCGCCGGTGTGGAACCACCCGTCCTGATCGATCGCCTGCGCGGTCGCCTCGGGGTTGTTCCAGTATCCCTTCATGACATGCGGGCCGCGCGTGAGGATCTCGCCGTCGGATGCGATCTTCACTTCGACTCCGGGGATGACCGGGCCGACGGTTCCAATGCGCCGCTTCGCCGGGTTGTTGACCGAGATGACCGGTGAAGTTTCCGTCAGGCCGTAGCCTTCGAAGATCTCGACGCCGGCGCCGATGAAGAACGACGCGAGCTCCGCTGAGAGCGGAGCGCCGCCGGAGAGCACCATGCGCACGCGGCCGCCGAGGCGCTCGTGGACTTTCTTGAAGACGAGCTTGTCGGCGATGATCGATTTGATCTTGAGGCCGGGAGGCATCGGGCGATGCTCGACGCGATACGGAAGCCGTTTCGCGCCGACGCCGAGAGCCCAGTGGAAGATTTTCTGGCGCGCTGGAGGGGCGGCGGCGACGTTGTCCATGATGCGGGCGCGCATCTTCTCGAACAGCCGCGGCACGGCGGCGAAGGCGTGCGGCTTCACTTCCTGGAGATTGTCGGCGACCTTGAGGACGTTCTCCGCGTACGCGATCGTCGCGCCGCGGAAGAGATAGACGAAGTCGGCCATGCGCTCGAGGATGTGTGACAGCGGCAGGATCGAGAGCGTGATCTCGCCGACCTCGAGAGGGATCAGCGGCGCGCATGCGACGACGTTGCTCGTGATGTTGCCGTGCGTGAGCATCGCGCCCTTCGGGTTGCCGGTCGTTCCCGACGTATAGACGAGTGTCGCGACGTCATCTGGTTTCGCACCCTTCAGCACATCGTCGAAACGCGCACGCCCCCGCTGCTCTTCTTCGCGGCGCCCGAGCTCGACGACGTCGCGGAACGTCTTCGTGCCGGTCGGCAGGGATGCCGGCGCATCACAAACGATCACGTGGTGAATGCAGGGGCAATGCGAACGGATCTCGACGATCTTCTTGAGCTGTTCGTCGTTGGAACAGATGACGGCGACAGAGCCGGAGTCGTTGACGATGTATTCGATCTGCCAGCCGAGGAGCGTCGGATAGACCGGGACACTGACTCCGCCGAGGGCGAGAATCGCCAGATCGGCCATCGTCCACTCGGGACGATTCTCCGAGAGGATTGCCACGCGGTCGCCAGGCTTGATCCCCAGCACGCGCAGCCCGGTCGAAAAGTAGCGGACCGTGTCGCGGAACTCGGGAACGGTGATGTCGGCCCAGACATCGCCTTTCTTGTACTTCATGATCGACGGACGGTCGATCTGCGACGTCAAGGAGTAGATATCGTTGAGCGTCCTGATCTCGGTCGGCATATGGCTCCTCGTGAGGAGGGATCATAGCAGCGGGAGCAGGGTCGAGGGTCGAGGGAGTGTCACGTTCTACTTGTCACTTGTCACTCGTGACAAGAACGCAGAACCACTCAGCACTCAGCACTCAGCACTCAGTCCTCAGCACTCAGCACTCAGCTCTCAGGCTCTACGCCACCCGGATCCAGCGGAGGATTTCCGGGATCGAGGGGCGCTTGCCGTAGGAGAGGATGCCTACGCGGAAGATTTTCGCGGTCGCCCAGAAGAAGACGAAGATCGTCGCGATCGATACCGCGATGCAGACCGCGATGTGCCACATTGGCGGATCGGCGACGAGCGTACGCACGTACATCGTCAGCGGCCCGAACACGGGTGAAAGTGAGAACACGACTGAGAGCTTCGAGTCGGGGCTCGTGATGATTGCGACGAGGAGGAACCACGGCAGCATCATGATCATCGTGATCGGCGCGATGAGCTGCTGCGCTTCCTTCTCCGAATTGCAGACCGACCCGCCGATCGCGTAGATGCAGACGTACGTCAGGTACGCGAGGATGAAGAAGATCACGAAGTAGACGAACGTCGCGGGGCGAAGAAGCTGGAGTATGTTCTCCCCTGCCATGGCAGCCGTCGTGGTGATGTACGCGCCGGCAAGAGCGAGCATGACGAGCCACACCGCGATCTGCGTGAGCCCGACCGCAGCGACGCCGAGGATCTTGCCAACGAGAAGCTGCGAAGGCGACATCGACGATACGAGCACTTCAATGACGCGATCGGTCTTCTCCTGAATGATGCCGCGCATGATCTCGAGTCCGTAGATGAAGGACGGCACGAGGAGAAGAGCAGTCATGACGAAGCCGACGATGAAGTTCGCGGCGCCCCCCTTTTTCTCCGCGCCGCTCTTCGAGACCTGCACACCATCGACGCTTGAGTCCTTCATCAGCGACGCCAACTCCTCGACCGGAATGCCGCGAGCGGACAACCGGATCGTGTGAATCGCGCGATTCGTGATCGAGCCGAGCCGCTCCTGGCCGATGAAATCCGTCGCCGAGCGGCTGTAGTACTTCAGATGCGCGTCGGTATTCGCGATCGCATCGGCCGGTATGACAAAAACGCCGTCAATCTTCTCCTTACCTTTCGCATTCATTCTCGCGATGTACTGTTTCGCGGTCGCGTCGAGGTTCTGGTCTCCATTGCGACTCACGTAGTCGACGTTGAGCATCGACCGAACTCCTCGTCCCGTAACACCAGAGCGATTCTTCCCGGGAATCGACGGCTTGCGGGAGTAGGCAGACTCGAGCTGTCCCGTCCCGTCGAGCACCACAATCTTCTTCTCACCGAGTCCTCGCATCATCACCATGCCGGGCAGAACCATCAGACCCGCCATCAACACCGGCAGCAGAAACGTCATGACGATGAACATCTTCTTGCGAACCGCCGAGAGGTACTCCCGCTTGAAAACCGCGAGAAGCTTGTTCATCGCACCACCTCCGAGAGCGTTTCCTCACCGACTTTCTCGATGAAGATCTCTTCGAGCGAGGGAAGTGCGAGCTCGAATCGTCGAATGCGAAGACGCGGAACGGCAGCCTCGAGAATTTTCTGAGGATCGCTTCCTTCCGTGAGGCTCAACTCGGCGGCGTTGTTGTGAATGGTCGAGTGCTTGACGTCCGGCAACTCGCCGAGAAAGCGGCCGTCGCCGTCGAATTCGAGGTGTATCGTATTCTTGCCGTGGGAGGAACGAACCGCCTCGACACTGCCGTCGAGCACGACCTTCCCGCGGTGAATCAGCACGATCTCGTTGGCCATCTTTTCGGCTTCGCCCATCATGTGCGTCGAGAGCAGGATGGTCTTCCCTTCATCGCGAAGCTCTCGCAGGAGATTGCGCACGAGAACCATGTTGACGGGGTCGAGGCCCGACTGCGGTTCGTCGAGGATGATCAGCTCGGGGTCGTGCAGTAGGGTCGCGATGAGCTGGACCTTCTGCTGATTTCCCTTCGAGAGCTCTTCGACTTTCGCCTCGCGCTTCTCGGTCAGCTCGAAGCGGTCGAGCCAGCGCGCGATCGAGGCACGGACCTCCGGCCCCTTCCTGCCCTTGATCTCGGCGAGAAAGATGAGGAGCTCGACGATTTTCATCTGCTTGTAGAGTCCGCGCTCCTCGGGCAGATATCCGATCCGGTCGCGGAAGGGCTTGCCGTTGTCCGCTCCCTCCCAATCAATCTGACCGCTGTCGGGCAGAAAGATGCCGGTGATCATCCGGATCGTGGTGGTTTTTCCGGCGCCATTGCGGCCGAGGAGGCCGGTGATGGTGCCGCGCCGGACTTGGAAGGAAACCCCATCGACCGCGCGGACGGTGTCGAAGGTTTTTACGATGTTCCGAACAGAAAGAAGAGAGGACATGAATACCCAGCAACTCCTTGCGTGGTGAGTTGCCGGGTATTGTACGTGGCGATCCGGTTACGGTTTCGGAGGGCCAGGCATCGGCACGTTGTCGTCCATCGAAACAGGGACGAGCGGCTTCACGACTTTACGGATCAGCTTGCCAAGTCGATCCATGAAACCCGGACCCATCTCGCGATCGCGCTGTGCAGCGAAGACCGAAGACGCATTGAGAGAGAGAGTTACGGCGAGAAGTGCTACAGCAGCCCTGCGGACACGAGTATTCATTCTGACCCTCCTAGCGGTGTGTTGGTGTTCAATCTCAGAGGGCGCGCGCCCCTTATCTCAGGAGTGACGCAAACAGAAAAATCCCTACCCACCCCCGCAAAATTAATTTTGCGGGGGCGAGAGGGATTCGGCTTTCGTTTTCGTTAGTGGGCTGCCAGGGCGGGGGCAGCGAACGCGAGTCCGGGCTCGCGCGGAAGGCGCTCGATGAACTTGCGGACGTGGCGCACGACCTCGGGCGTCGCGCGGCGATGCGTGGTCGCTTCCCGCAGGAACGTCAGCGCGAGGAGACCCTGCGTGGTTTGCGCGAGACCGGTACGCTGGAACTGCTCGATCGCCGTGCGGCAGAGCACCTCTGCTTCGGCGGCGTCGCCGTGAACCAGCAGCGTCTCAGCGAGACCGAGTCCGGCGCAGACCGCGGCATAGGTCATTCCGAGCGACGCGAACTCATTGCGGATGCGACGCATGCGGGTCTGAGCTTCAGCAAACTTGCCCTGCGCCGCGAGCAGGTCGGCAACGTTGTAGCGGATACGCGCGGCCTCGGTCCTGGTCCCCGTCTCTTCGTGGATGGCGGCGGCGATCTGATAGGTCTGCAACGCATCGGCAATCTTGCCGGTCTGTGCGAAGCAGAGCGCGATGTTGCCGATGACGCGCGCGCGGGCGTTGCTGTCCATGAGTTCCTTGAAGTCGTTCTCGACCTCTTCGAGGATCGGCAGCGCTTCGTGATAGCGGTCCTGCAGAATCAGGATGTGCGCCTCACTGCTGAGAGCAGAGGCGAGACGTTTGCGGTCGCCCCACGCGCGGAAAATGCGTGCGCTCTCGACGGCGATGTTCTGTGCTTCGTCGTAGCGTTCGAGCGAACCGTAGACGAGCGCGCGAACAATGCCGACGCGGGCGAGATCGTAGTCAGCAACCGCGCACTGCTCGAAGAGCGCGCGCGAGCGTTCGGACGCATCGAGCGCCTTGTTGAACTCGCCGATGTAGAAGAGCGTGTAGCCGTACTGGCGCCATGCCGCACCGAGAGCTTTGCGCACGACGTCGGATGTGTACTCATCGTTACCGAGAAGCTGGCCGATCTCGACGCCGACCCGCGCCATCTCGAGCGCATCGGGCGGCATCGTGTCGATCACGATCTCGGAGCGCTCCACGAGCTGCCGGACGACTGAGGCGGTCTGGTAGCGGAGGTCGTGCCGGACCGTCTCCGACCACGTCGCGCGTGGCTGGGAGATCAGCACGTCAACGAGCTGCGCCCCTGATTCCGTTTCGGTCGCGGCAGCCGCCGTGAACGAACGGAGATTCGCCATCGTCTTTGGATCGGGTCCGGACGTGAGCTGACGGAGATTCCATACCGCCTCGTCACCAAGCACGTTCGCAACTGCCCTGTACGACTCGAGCGTTTCCGAACAGAGTCCACAAACCGACAGATGCGGATCGTGAGAAGTATCCTCGGGAGTTTTGTCGAGGAGCGCGATCAGCGTCTCGTCTTCATAGTGGCGTTCAACAATCATCGAGTCACCGTTGTAATGTTCATGTAGATTTCTCGCACACGTTTCAAGCAGTTGTGGATCAGTTTCTCGGCGTAGCGCGTGGTGGTGTCGAGCTCCTGACCTACCTCCGCCGCCGAACGTCCTTCGAAGTAATGAAGCCGCAGCGTCTCGCGACAGCGCGGCTGCAGATAGCCAAGCGCCTGCTGCATCGTGATCTCGTTTGCCCGGCGCTCCGGCAGCGCGTCCGAAAGCGGATCGGAGACCTCGAGGTAATCATCGGGAAGCGGCTCCGAACGTCCCTGCAGCCGCCAGTAATGCCGGCTTGCGTTGCATGTGGCGGCTACGAGCCACGACCGCACGTTGTCGATCCGCGCTCCGGTCTGCATGAAGGAGAGGAAAACCTCCTGCAGCAATGCCTCCGCGTCGGTATCAGGCACCCGGAACTTCCGGCATGCCACCGACATCAGCAGGGTCCGGTATTGAATGTAGAGAGTTTCCACGTCGACCCCTGCCGCCCGCTCCGATACGACTGCGGCGCGCTCGGTCGAGGGAGTCGCTGTCAGCGAGACCTCAGCCTCGCCCAGCGGCGCCATCGGTTCGGGAATCAGGGTCAGATCGAGCACACGTTCCACAGGCCTGAAGGATACTTGCTGACGGAAGAAATCTCGTTAGTCGAGTGTCAAACTACCATGATTTTACGCCGACGTGAACTTACGGAATGACCGCGAGCCGTCCGGAAAGCTGGACATTCGATGCTATCCTCCCGCGCGCTTATGAACCGTGATCAGACACGCCAGCTCGTCGACGCCCGTTGGGACTCGTCGATCCTCCCCACCATCCAGAACTACATACGAATTCCGAACCAGTCTCCTCTCTTCGATCCACAGTGGAAGAGGAACGGCCACATGGACAAGGCGGTGGCGCTTGCAAAAGAGTGGGCCGAGAAGCAGGGGGTCGAGGGACTCACCATCGAGTTGCACGAGCTCGAAGGACGCACACCGCTGATCTTCATGGAAGTTGCTGGCGACGCAGCCTCGACCGTGCTCATGTACGGACATCTCGACAAACAGCCCGCGATGGTCGGTTGGGAGAATGGATTGGGGCCGTGGACTCCGGTGATGCGCGAAGGCCGCCTCTACGGCCGCGGTGGCGCCGATGATGGCTACGCGATCTTCGCATCCGTCGCCGCAATCCGAGCGGTGCAGGAACAGAAAGTGCGCCACTCTCGCATCGTCGTGATCATCGAGTGCTGCGAAGAGAGCGGGTCGATCGATCTGCCGGCGTACATCGATCTCCTCTCCGACCGGATCGGCACTCCGCGGCTCATCATCTGCCTCGATAGCGGATGCGGCAACTACGAACAGCTCTGGATGACCACATCGCTCCGCGGATCGATCGTCGGCAACCTGTCGGTCGAAGTGCTGACTGAAGGCGTGCACTCCGGCGATGCGAGCGGCATCGTCCCTTCGAGCTTCCGCATTCTGCGGCTCCTGCTCGACCGGCTCGAAGACTCGACGAGCGGGAAAGTGAAACCGGAATGGCTTTCAGTCGAGATCCCCCGCAACCGCGTGGACGAAGCGCGCGAGACCGCACGCATTCTCGGCGAGGAGGTTCACGACAAGTTCCCATGGATTCCGGGAATGCGCCCCGTGTCGACCGACAGCCTCGAGCTTCTCCTGAATCGCACGTGGCGTCCGGCGGTTGCGGTCACCGCGCAGGAAGGTCTGCCTGATCTGGTTCAAGGTGGCAACGTTCTGCGGCCGAAGACTGCCTTGAAGTTGTCGATCCGAACGCCGCCGACTCTCGATGTGAACGGGCTCGAGCAAAAGCTGAAGGAGCTGTTCGAGACCGACACTCCGTACGGTGCGCGCGTGAAGTTCGAGCCGGAGAAGGGCGGAACGGGATGGGAAGCGCCGACCGTCGCGCCGTGGCTCGAGGAGTCAATCGATCGCGCATCGAAGGATTACTTCGGGGCCGGGGCGACGACATTCGGTGAAGGCGGCTCGATCCCGTTCATGGGAATGCTCGGCCTGCGCTACCCCGAGGCACAGTTCCTCATCACCGGAGTCCTCGGCCCGCACAGCAACGCGCACGGACCCAACGAGTTCCTCCATGTTCCGTTCGCGAAAAAACTGACCGCATGCGTCGCGCAGGTAATCGCGGACGAGCGGAAGGCGTAGAGAGACAAGCCGCCACGTAACATCGAATCCACGACACTTTGAGTTTGTGTGGCGGCGGGCGCCCTCGCCCGCCGTTCCCTGACCACCACCCCGTCCGAGCGGACGGGCGAGGG
>JAENWF010000064.1 GCA_016650215.1 Thermoanaerobaculia bacterium | reverse complement strand
GTCAAACGGGGGCGGGGGGGCAGGGCCCCACCCTGAGCGAAGCGAAGGGTCAGCGGTGGCACCGGAGGGGGCACGCCACGAGCCCTGAGCTCGGCACGATCGAAGCGGTGCCACCGTTGATCCTTCGCCGTCTTCGCGGCCCAGGATTAGGTTCCCAACGGACCATCAGCGTCCCGTCCGCTTCAGGGACGGAGCCGCCGCGCTGCTCCTCGAACTTCTGGAGCTGCCGGGTGCGCTTGTTGTAGTTGCTCATGACCTTCTTCACGTAGGTCCGGGTTTCGCCGAACGGCGGGACGCCGCGGTACCGAATCACGTTGCCTTCGCCGGCGTTGTAGGCCGCGATGGTCTTGGTCAGGTTTCCGTCGAAGCGGCCCTGCAGGTACTTGATGTACTTCACGCCGGCGTCGATGTTCTGCTCGGGATCGTAGAGATCGCGCGCTCCCATCCAGCGGCCGGTGCGCGGCATCAGCTGCATGAGACCCTTCGCGCCGACGTGCGACTGTGCGCGCGACATGAACCGCGATTCCTGCTCGATGACCGCAGCGACGAGCGCCGGATCAACGTTGTACTTTCCCGCCTTCTCGTGGATCAGATCGCCGTACGGCATTGCGCCCGAGAAAAACTCGCGGCGGATCGCATCGTTGATACGCGCCATCTCTTCGAAGAAGACGTCGCGCGTCGTCTGATGCGACTTGCCGGCAAACTCCTGCGGGAACCACTGGTCGTCGAAGAGCGAGAGCTCGCGCGACACGAAACGGTCCGGCAGCACACGCGCGAGCTTGAAGACAGTATTGCCCGCGAAGCCGCCAAGTTTCGCGACGACCTTCTCGTTCTCACCGTTCTGGCGAACGACCTGGACTGAGTCAAGGCTCTTCTCGACGAGGAAATGCACGTTGTCGAACGCCTCGGTGACGCCGCCGATCGAAAGCGCTGCGCCGAGCGCGAGTGTCGCCGCGCCGCGGCCTCCGAGGAGGCGCAGGAGGGGCTTCGAATCGAGCTTCTTCCGGGTCTTCGCTACGGCTGTCGAGACTCGAGTCATCAGTGGCGTTCCTCCATTTCCAAACTCAGGCCAGAGCGGATCGCGTTATTGCGAATAACCCGGCGCCGAGATGTCAGGATCGTCTGCGAAAACGCCTCGAGAGAGGGGGGTATTTCGAGGGGGTGTAAAATAAGTTAAATGGTCCAGAATCAGCGAGTTACTCGCCGAAGACTTCAGCGGAAAACTTCTGAATTATCGTGCCAGAATGTCGCCAGGCGTTCAGAGGCAATCCTGCCTTCCGGCACGTCTGTGCCAGGAACGTGGGAAGGTCCCACTCATATTCGGTCGCCACCTGCGGAAGAAGCAGGCCTGCGGCGTTTCCCCGGCTGATGATGAGCCCGTCACGTCCCACGACGATCTCATCCGTATTCGCGACTCCCTCGATCGGCCCCATCACCGAGATCTCGATATGGAGTGCTGCGAACTCATCTCGAGTGACCGGGGGAAAGCGGGGATCGCGAAACGCCGCGTTGATCGCGTTCGAGGCGACCGCTTCGAAAAGAGGCGCGACCGGATGGATCGAGCCGATGCAGCCGCGCAGATCCCCTTCACGATTGTTGAGTGTCACGAACGCGCCCGCAGGACGCAGCAGCGTCTCATCGATTGCAGATCGTTCGAGGGCGAGTCTGGTTCCGGCGAGCGCGGCCTCGATCGACCTACGCGCGATCTGGAGGAGCTGGGTCCGTTGTGTCTGGTTGAGCATTTTCGCCATGCCTGTAGATCAGCATCAGATTGCGAACATAAACGAGGAGGCCTGCGCCCTGGCCGAGGATGAAGACGGGGTCGCGACGATGAACGGCGTAGATCAGCGTCACGATTCCGCCCATGAGCGAGAGGTACCAGAAGATGAGCGGGATGTGACTCACCTTCTTCTTCTCGGAAACGACCCACTGCACGATGAAGCGCGATCCAAAGATCAGTTGGCCTGCGAGCCCGAAAGCGACCCAGAAATCCCACGAGCGGGGATCGAGCGTGAGAAGCACTACCTGCCGCCTTCTTCGTGAACTTTGTAGTGCAGGTTCCGCTCGCGCATCCAGCGGACTGCAAGGCAGTCTGCGAGGCCGCGGAACGCGCGGTTCATTGCGCCGTACTTCGACACGCCAAACTGGCGCGGCCGGTGGTTCACCGGCATCTCGATGACTTTGTAGCCCTCCATCCGGACGAGCGTCGGGAGGAAGCGGTGCATGCCTGTGAAGAGGCGGACGTGATCGATCGCCTCGCGCTTGACGAGCTTGAGCGAGCAGCCGGTGTCGGTGATGTTGTCCTTCGTGAGCCAGTTGCGGACGCCGTTGCCGATACGCGACTGAATTTTCCGCGCGAACGTATCGCGGCGATTGACGCGGACGCCGATCACCATGTCGGACGCGGTCTCTTCCAGCTTCCGCATCATCGCCGGGATGTCGGCGGGATCGTTCTGCAGATCCGCGTCGAGCGAGACGACGAGTCTTCCTCTGGCGGCACGCCACCCCGCATCGAGCGCCGCGGTCTGGCCGGTGTTCTTGTCGAGCGCGAGGACGCGGAGCGTCGGATGCTTCGCGACCTGCTCGCGCAGAATCTCGAGGCTGCGGTCTTTGCTGCCGTCATCGACCGCGAGGATCTCGTAGGACCACCCTTTCCCTTCGAGAGCTTTCGCGATCTCGTCGAGGAGGAGCGGCACGTTCTCTTCCTCGTTGTACACGGGGAAGACGACGGAGAGGTCGGGCTGCATCACCGCGGAAGTTTAACCGAGAAGGCGCGCTCGAAATTTGCGGTGGTTTGCGCGGCGACCTCGGCGAGATCGCGCTTCCAAAGCGTCGCGAGAAGCTCGGCAACTTTGACGACGAACGCCGGCTCGTTCTCCCGGCCGCGATACGGCACAGGCGCGAGATACGGTGTGTCGGTCTCGATCAGCACGCGGTCGTGAGGCAACGCGCGCGCGACCTCGCGCAGCGGGTCCGCACTCTTGAACGTCACGATTCCGGAGAAGGAGATGAAGTAGCCCCTGTCGATCAGTTTCTTCGCCGTCTCAACATCTTCGGTATACGAATGCAGGATTCCGCGAACGCCATCTGCGTCGCCGCTCATCAGAAGCTCGAGCAGATCCGCTGTCGACTCGCGGTTGTGGACGATCACGGGCAGATCGAGCTTCTTCGCGAGCGCCACGTGACGCATGAAGACATCGCGCTGCGTGTCGCGCGCCGAATGCATGTAGTGATAGTCGAGCCCGATCTCGCCGATCGCGACAACGCGCTTGTCCTCCGCAAGCCGCGCGATCGTTGCGAATGCCGCGTCGTCGCAATCCTTCGCCTCATGCGGATGAAATCCGACCGCGGCCCAGACGTCGTCATGCGCGCGCGCAACCTCGACCGTCTGCGCGGCGTCATCGAGCTTCGTCGCAGGAACGACAAACCCGGCAACACCGCCGGCACGCGCGCGCTCGAGATTCGAGTTCGCGTCGGACATCGTGAGGTGGCAGTGAGAGTCAGTGAATCGCATGAGTTCTACGCTCACACCCGCTCCACGATCATCGAGAGGCCCATCCCACCCGAGATGCACAACGTCGCAAGTCCCCGTTTTTTTCCATGAGACTCGAGCGCATGGAGCAGCGTCGTCGTGATGCGCGCTCCGGTGCAGCCGATTGGATGGCCGAGCGCGATCGCGCCGCCGTGGACATTCAGCTTCGCGGCATCGAAGTGCAGCTCGCGGTCGCAGGCAATCACCTGCGCGGCAAAGGCTTCGTTCAGTTCGATGAGATCGATGTCATCGAGCGTCAGCCCCGTTTCATCGAGGAGGCGGCGCGTTGCAGGGACGGGGCCGATGCCCATGATCTTCGGATCGACGCCGGCCTGCGCGTACCCGACGATGCGCGCCATCGGCTTCAGCACGAGCTTCTCAACCGCGATCTCGCTCGCGACGAGCATGCTCGACGCGCCATCGGTGACGCCCGAGGAGTTGCCGGCGTGCACGGTTCCTTTTTTGCGAAAGACCGGCTCGAGCTTCGCCATGCTGTCGAGTGTTGCATCGAAGCGTGGATGCTCGTCGCGGTCGATGACCGTCTCGCCTTTTTTTCCGGCGACCTTCACCGGCACGATCTCGTTTGCGAACCGCTTCTCGTCGTATGCGCGCGAGGCTTTCGTCTGCGACTCGACCGCGAAGCGATCCTGCTCTTCGCGGGAGATCTTGTACTGATTGGCGAGCGTTTCGGCGGTCGATCCCATCATCTCGTCGGCGAGCGGGCACATGAAACCGTCGCGCTGCATCCCGTCGATCACTTCGCCGTCGCCCATCCGCATCCCCCAGCGGGCGCGCGTGAGCAGATACGGCGTGTTCGACATCGACTCGGTGCCACCCGCGAGGACGACCGACGCCTGCCCGAGACGGATCTGATCGGCGGCGTTCATGATTGCTCGCAGCCCCGAGCCGCATGCCTGGTTGACGGTGTAAGCCGGTACCTCGTGACGCAGCCCGCTCCGCACCGCAATCTGCCGCGCGACATTCGGTCCGACGCCGGCCTGCCGCGCGTTGCCGAAGATCACTTCGTCGACCGCGTTCGGATCGATGCCGGATCGCGCGAGCGTCGCCGCCGCAGACGCAGTTCCGAGCTGCGCCGCAGTCAGCGAAGCGAGCCCTCCCCCGAACTTTCCAATTGGCGTCCGAACCGCCGCCACCAGATAAATCGCCTGATCGATTCTTGCCATGTCCCTTTGGGGTCAGGTCTTGATTTTTGCGTTCGCAGACGGTGAAAGAGCAAAAATCAAGACCTGACCCCCACTCCACGTAGAGGATTTCAACGAATCATGTCCACTCTGCGCCCAAGAATTCTAACGGGCGTGGAGTTACTGAGAGCTTGGGGTCAGGTCTTGATTTTTGCGTTGGGAGACGGCGAAAAAGCAAAAATCAAGACCTGACCCCAATGATCAACTTTTCGTAGGTGTCGATGGAGGCGAGGAGATCTTTCTTCGCGATCCGTTCGTCTTTGCCGTGGGCGTCGAGGATGGAGCCGGGACCGAAGAGGATGGGCTTGCCGAGGTTGCCGAGGTGGGGGACGTCGGTGTTGAAGGCGACGACGCGCGATTCGGCGCCGTCTGGAACGGTCATGAACTGCGGCGGATTGCCGCGCGCGACTGTGATCGTGCCGCGATGCTTCGCGAGAATTTTCTCCAGCTTCATGCGGACGTCGTCGGGATCGGTCACGAGACGGAACATGATCTCCGCCTCCGCTTCGGCTGCGATGATGTTCGGCTTCTCACCTCCGCGAATCACGCCGACGTTGACCGTCGTCTTGCCCAGCACCTTGTCTTCGCCCCAATTGAACGCGTTGATCTCGGCAATCGCGGCGACGAGACGGTTGATCGCCGAATCGCCGCGCTCGGGATAGGCGGAATGTCCCGCGATCCCTTCGAAGCGGACGAAGACAGTGAACGCGCCTTTCGACGCGCGCGCAAAGACCGACTCAGTCGGCTCGCCGACGACGACGTAATCGCTCCCGAGATCGGCGAACGCGACGTTCGCGCTCTTCGCGCCGATCGAGTCGGTCTCTTCACCGACGACGTAGAGAAACGCAAAGTCGGCGACGCCGCTCGCCTTGAGCCGCTCGCCCGCGGCGATCTGCGCGGCGATGATTCCCTTCGTGTCGCACGCACCACGCCCGTAGAGAAACTCGCCGTCTTCGCGCGAGGCGAACCATGGCGGCACGGTGTCGATGTGCGAGTTGATCACGACGCGCGGTCGTCCGCCGGCCGACGCGTACAGATTGAAGCGCTCGGGCGTGACTTCCTGTCGCCGGCAGGCGAAGCCGAGGCGCGTCAGCTCGCGCTCGAGAAACTCCGCGACGGCGCGCTCGTTCTCGGTCGTCGAGGGAATGTCGATGAGCTGCCGGGCCAGCGCGATCGGATCGATCATCGGGCCGGCGATTCTAGCTTACGGGCGGCGTCCCGGCCGCGGGCGTCCTCGGGGGGGCCGTGGCTGGGGAGGGCGCTGCTCCTCGATGAGCGGAAGAAGGCGGAGAATGCGCTGATCGCCCGGAAAGTCGCGGCGCAGTACCTCGAAGATCGCGATCGCGCGCCGTCGGTTGCCGTTCGCAATCGCGAGTCCGAGCTGCGCGATCGCCCGCTCCTTCGGCAACAGATCCTCCGGATTCTCGAGCGCCTTCTGGATGTCCGCGCGCGCGCGATCGAACTCGCGCGCGAGGAGATGCTCCTCGCCACGGACCAGCCGCTTCGATGCCGTCATCTCCGGCTTCTCGCTCCGCGGTTTCTCCGCGGCCGCGGGCGGCGGCTCTTTCGCAACCGGCAAAGTGGCCGTCGGTCCGCGAGGCTCTGCATCTGTGTGGCGGCGGGCGCCCTCGCCCGCCGCACTCGCCGCAGTATCCGTAGTCGTCACAGTCGGAGGAACAGTCGCAGTGACAACCTCGACCGTCGCCGTCGACGGAGTCACCGCCACCTGCACCGGCTTCGCAACGACCACCGGCTCCTCTTTCTTGAACACTCCCATCGCCACGAGCACCGCGAGAACAACCGCGAGCAACGCGAACGGCGCCGCCCACAACCCGCGCCGCCGCCGCCGGAGCACAGGCTCTTTCACGGTCTGCGCATTCGGTCCTGTCACCACGACCGTCGGCGCACCGCCTCGATGCGCATCGAGCTGCGACGCAAGCTCACCGGCAGCAAAACGCTCATCCGGATTCTTCCGAAGACATCGCTCGATGATTCTCGCAAGGCCGTCGCTCACGCCGGTTGTGGGAGGAGGATCGTCGCGAATGATCTGCGTGAGCGTCTCGGTCACGCTCTCCCCGCGAAACGGCAGACGGCCAGTGGCTGCCTGATAGAGCACGACACCGAGGGAGAAGATGTCGGTTGGACGCCCAAGCTTCTTGCCGAGCGCCTGCTCGGGCGACATGTAGTGGATCGTCCCGATGATCATTCCCTGCTGTGTGAGCGGCGCGGTCGGATCCTGCGCGCCGGGGATGACCTCGACCTGCTTCGCGATTCCGAAGTCGAGCACCTTCACGCGCGAGCCACCGACCATGATGTTGTCGGGCTTGATGTCGCGATGGATGACTCCGCGCGCATGCGCCTCCGCAACTGCATCCGCGATTGCGCCGCCGATCCGGCAGACGTCCGCCTCGGGCAGCGCAGCACGCTCGATCCGCTTCGTCAGCGGCTCACCTTCGACCAGCTCCATCGCGATGAAGCGATGCTCGTCCGACTCTTCGAACGCGTAGATCGTCGCAATGTTCGGATGATTGAGCTGCGCCGCGGTCCGCGCCTCGCGCCGCATGCGCGCGATCGCTTCCGGATCAGCGGCGATCGAAGGCGGCAGAATCTTGATCGCCACCATCCTGCCGAGCCGCGTGTCCTCAGCCTTCCAGACCTCGCCCATCCCGCCCACGCCGATCCGGTCGATCAGGCGGTACGTGCCGAGGAGTGCGCCGGGAGTGAACACGGCGCCATTGTAAGTGCGACAATCGGGGCACATGACATCGCGGGTGACGATCGCAGGGCTGGGCCTCATCGGCGGCTCAATCGGCAAAGCGCTGCGCGCGCGCGGATGGCACGTGTCGTATGTCGACCCTGCGGTCTCGATCGAGGACGCGCGCGCGGCGGGAGCGGCGGATGAGCGTCTCGACGAAGTGCGGGGCGACTTCGTCGTCATTGCGACGCCGGTCGACGCGGCGATCTCGCTGATCCCCGCGATCAGCGCGTCCTGCGTAACCTCGGTCTGCAGCGTGATGGCTCCGTTGCGTGCAGCCGCGCGCGGCGAGAGCTTCGTCGCTGGTCATCCTTTCTCAGGTTCTGAGCGAAGCGGACTCGGAGCGGCGGACGGCGAGCTTTTCAAGGATCACCCGTGGTTCATCGACCGCGACGACGAGCAGGTTCGCATCCTGATTCGCGACTGCGGCGCCGATGCGATCGTGATCGATGGCGCGGAACACGACCGAGTGCTCGCGATGACGAGTCACCTCCCGCAGATCGTCTCGACCGCGCTCGCATCGCTCATCGCCGATGTCGATCCGAAGCTGATCGGCCCTGGAGCGCGCTCGATGCTGCGACTCGCGGGTAGCAGCCACGATGTCTGGCGCCCGGTGCTCGAAGCGAACCGCGAGCACGTCGACCACGCCGCCCGCGAGCTCATCGCGATCATCAGCACGCTGAACGAAACGGATTTCGAGCGGGCGCGCGGGGTGTGGGAGAGGTTACGCGTGACGCGTGACGCGTGACGCGTGACGCGTTGGTTGGCGCGGCAATCGCGCAGGTTGTCATCCTGAGCGAAGCGAAGGATCCCCCGCGCCACGACGACTCTCGCCCGGACTCGGGGGATCCTTCGCCGTCTTCGCGGCTCAGGATGACAACTTGTTTACTCGTCACTCGTCACGCGTCACTCGTCACCCGGAGAATCAAGGCAACGTCCTTCTCACCGCGGGCACGATGATCCGCAGCTCGTCCATCAACTCCACGAACTGATCGGGATAGAGCGACTGCGGGCCGTCGCATAGAGCCTTGTCCGGATCGTTGTGAACTTCGATCAGCAGGCCGTCCGCGCCGGCGGCGACGCTGGCTCTTGCGAGTGGCATCACTTTGTCGCGGCGGCCGCTCGCGTGAGACGGGTCGGCGATGATCGGGAGGTGCGAGAGTTTGTGGATCACCGGGATCGCTGAGATGTCGAGCGTGTTGCGCGTCGATGTCTCGAACGTTCGGATCCCGCGCTCGCAGAGAATCACGTCGCGATTCCCTCCCGCCATGATGTACTCCGATGCAAGCAGCCACTCCTGAATCGTCGCTGACATCCCGCGCTTGAGCAGCACCGGCTTGCGCACCTGGCCGACGGCAGCGAGGAGATTGAAGTTCTGCATGTTGCGGGCACCGATCTGCAGGATGTCGACGTATTCGAGCATCGGTTCGATCTGGCTGATCTCCATCACCTCGGATACGGTCGCGAGTCCGAATTCTTTCCCAGCCGCGCGCAGCAGCTTCAGCCCTTCGATCCCCATCCCCTGGAACGCGTACGGCGAAGTGCGCGGCTTGTACGCGCCGCCGCGCAGCACTTTCGCGCCGGCACGCGCCACCGCACGCGCTGTCTCGAAGAGCTGCGACTCGTTCTCGATCGTGCACGGCCCTGCCATCACGATGACGTCCTTGCCGCCGATCGAGCACCCGTTCACGTTCACGATCGTGTTCTGCGGACGAAACGTACGGCTCGAGAGCTTGTACGGCTCGCTGATACGGACGACTTCCTGCACGCCGTCGAGGAGCTCGAACTCGCGCGGATCGAGCGTCGTCACGTCGCCGACGACGCCGAGAACTGTCTGATCGGCGCCGGTCGACCGGTGCACGTCGAAGCCGCGACGGCTCAACTCTGCCACCACATGCTCGACCTTCGCTTCCTCAGCATTCTTCTGCATCACGATGACCATTTACTCGCTCCCTTCGCCTGTCGAGGCTTCGCGCTCGACGCGGCGTGATTCGTCAATGACTCGTTCGAACAGACGCCGCATCGCGGCGGTCGGCAGCGGGCCGCTCGACCACTGCTCGATGTTCTCCAGCACTTGCTTCTCGCGTTCCGGTGAATAGACCGGAAGAGAGAGGACGCCCTTGATGCGCCCGATCTCGACCGCGTACCTGGCGCGCTGGTTCAGGAGCCGGACGAGGACTTCGTCCACGTGATCGATCGCCTCGCGCAGACGCGCGAGCTCGCGCGGTGCGCGATCGGCGGAGACTGCAAACCTCTGGTCGGTCCCGGACATGAAAAAACCTCCTCCCGCGTCATCGGGAAGGAGGTTGTGATTGACCGGCCGGTGTCGCGCCCCTTCTCGATGCCGGGGCGCGTGTGAACGTGCCCGCTAGCTGAAGCGGTAATACTCAAACGAGAACGCGAACACGTGTTGCACGGAGGGAGGATACGTGGGGCGGCCTGAGCCCGTCAACGCGGGTTCGGTGTGGCTGGGCTGAGCCGGTCAACGCGGGTTCTGTGTGGCGCCGTCGCCCCGCGGCGCAGGACATCGCGTCATCGTTTCAGTCCGAACTTGTTGATTTGAAATAGCTTACCTACGCAATCCCGTTCAGAGGACCGTGAAGTCGATCTCCGCGTTTCTCATCGCTCTCGCGATCTCCGCCAACACCGCGGCGGCGAATGTCACGTTCGTCTCGCCGCTCGAAGGCTCGCAGGCAATCGGGCCGGGACACGTCGAAGTGACGACCGATGCGACGAACGTGAATCGCGTCGAGTTCTACGTCGACGGAGTTCTCGCGGGCGTCGCACGGACGACGCCGTGGCGCATCGCGTTCGATTTCGGCACCACTCTCACCTCACGCACGATCACTGCGAAAGTGTTGTCGAACGGCTATCGCACGACCGACTCCGCGACGATCGCGACCGCGGCGCTGACCGCCGGGGAGAGCATCAACGTCGATCTCGTCGAAGTGCCGCTGCGCGTCCGCAGCTTGCGCGCGCTGAAGCCTGCCGATCTCACGCTGCGCGAGAACGGTGTCGCGCAGACCATTCGCGACGTCCGCCCAGGCCGCGCTCCCGCGCACTTTGCGTTCATCGTCGACCGCTCCTCGAGCATGACCGGCGGAAAGCTCACCGCCGCGCTGCACGCAGTCGACCAGGCGAAGAAGCTCCTCCGCGATGGCGACACACATTCGCTCACGCTCTTCAATCACACGATCGTCAGCGTGGGTGCGGGATCACCTCCCCGCTCGATCGTCCCGTCGGGCGGGACGTCCTTGCGCGACGCGATCGCGCGCGGCATCGCGAGCGAGCGGACGTATGCGATCGTGATCACCGACGGCAGCGACCGCAACAGCCTTCTCAGCGAGGAGCAGGCGCTGCGCCGCATCAGCGGCACGAAGACGATCCTCTCCGCCGTCATCCTCGGCAGCGCCGGCGAATTCCTCGAGCAGGCTGCGAAGAACACGGGCGGCACGCTGATCGACGGATCGCGCGACAGCGTCGTTGCCGACGTGCGGCGCATCATCGAAGACATCAACAGCCGCTACACGCTCGTCTATCAGAGCCACGGGACGAAGAGCGGGTGGCGCTCGATCGCGATCACAGCGCGCCGCGGCGTCGAGATCCTCGCGTCGCGGAAGGGATATTTCTCGTCATGAGACTTCTCCTCGCGCTGTTGATCGCCATGCCGCTCGCGGCGCAGCCCTCGCGCATCGCGTCAGATTTCGAGATCGCGCAGATGAAGGACCAGCTCGCCCGCTCCCGCGATTTCGTCTCCCAGCTCTCCGCGCGCCTCAACCTCGGCGACGCTTACGCAACGCGCAACGAGCCGTCGACGGCGCGGCAGGAGTACGCGGAGGCGTCGCGCATCGCGTCCGCGGAGCGCATTGCGGCACGCCGAATCGGCGATCTCACGCGCTACTCGACCGCGACGTCGTATGCCGCGCTCGCACAGGCGAAGCTCGGGCGGGCGGAGTCTGCGTTCACACTTCTCGAAGAGGCGACGCGCTACAGCGCCGATTCGGCGAAGTCGTGGAATCTCTACTCGTCGGCGATGACGCTGCTGCGCCAGCCGGCGAAGGCCTCGAGCGCCGCACGCAATGCGGTCGCGATCGCGACGCGCGAGGTCGAAGCAACTCCATCCGTCGCGAATCGTCTCGATCTCACCATCTATCAATACTCGCTCGCCTCGTCGCTGGGAGACACCGCGGAGGCGGAGCGGCTTCTCCGCGCCGCGACGACCTCGCTTCGGTTACGTGCGTTCGATGACGTACGCCGCGAGGCCGGGCGGGCCGAGTCGTTCGAGATTTATTCAACTGCGCGCGGCGATTCAGCCGCCTATCTCTCGATTCTCAATCGGGCAGGACTCCGTCTCGCGTCGTTGCTCGAAACGCGCGGCGAAATTGCACGCGCGCGCGACGAATACGAGCGTGTTCTCGAGACACGCACCGACGACGCAACCGCACTCGCAGCGCTCGCGCGCCTCAGCGACGGCGACGAACGCGAGCGTCGATTCGCGGAGGCGTTCGACGCGAATCCGTTCTCGATGGCACTCGTTCGCGATTACCAGAAGTACGTCGCACAGACCCCGCCGGCCGTCGACGGCGACTCCACCGGCGCGAGAGTGCGCGGAGCCATCGCACAGATGGAACACGGCGAATCGCGCGCCGCACGAACGACGCTCGATGCGCTCATCGCAGAATTTCCGAACAACGAGACGCTGCGGACGTTGCGGCGGGAAGCTGAGGGAAGCGCCGGGGTTCCAGAGTTTCTCAGCGGGGCCGCTGATGTCATTCCGACTTCCGCCTCACAACGAGATCTTGGCGATCTCCTGCAACTTCTCGCAGGCGACAAACTGACGTCGCAGCAGCGCACGAGGCTCGACGAGTTGCAGTTCAGCGGGACGGCAGTCTTCACGACGAGCGTCGCAGGCGAGAATCAGACGACGCTCGAGTCGGGGACGATCGAAGGCGTGCGGTTCCGGTTCTCGGAGCCGACCATGTTCCGCGGCGTGTTCGCAGCCAGCACTCCGCTTCGTCTTGCTTACCGCGTGCTTGGCGCAACCGAGGTGAATGGGGCGGATGCGCTGCTCCTCGAACCGCTCGGGGTGGAGGTGTCGCGATGAGCTTCCTGCTCGCCGCCTTGCTGGTCGTCTCGGTAACCGGCGACCGCACCGCGCTCATCAACTCGTACGCGAACGAAGTGCGAATCACTTCCGGCAACACGAGTCGGGTCGTGAAGACCGCGGAGACGCCGGTCGATGCGCGCTTCGCCGGGAGTGATCTCTTCGTCATCGCGCGCGACGCGCGGCGGCTCGAGCGATTCGACCGCAACGGCGGGCGCGCGGGTATCGATCTCGCGGCCGATCCCGCATTCATCCGCGAGGCCGGCGGATTCCTCTACGTTTACTCGCGACTCGACGGAATCATCCAGGAGATCGATCCGGAGCGCTTCACGATCCGGCGCCGCGCGGCGCTCGGGCCGTTCGCCTCTGACTTCGAGACCGACGGAAAGAACGGCTATCTCCTCTTCCCGCGCGCGGCGAAGCTGATCTCGTTTCCGCTGAGAACACTGAAGGAAGAACGTTCGACGCCGGCCGGCGCGGTTCCGGTCGACATGACGATCGTTCGCCGCGGCTCGGCGCTTTCCGCCGCAACGATCGCGATCGCCGACCCCGCCGCCCGCCGCATCTGGAAAGTCGAGGGGCTGCAATCGGTCAGCGGCGCGTTCGCGCGCGGCTTCGTCCGCGGTCTCCTCGGCCTCGGCCTGTTCGCGCCCAGGAACACCGACTTTCCGACGGGCATCGACCGCGTCGAGTCGCGCGGTGACGTGACCGTCGCTTTCGACAGCAGCAGCGGCACGCTTTACCGCCTGCGCGGGACGAAAATCTCGATAATCGCCACCGGCATCGACGGCTTCGCCCTCTCGGAAGGGGCGATTCTCATCACCGAACGGGGCGCGGTACGACGGTTGCAAACTCAAAAGACCGAACGATGAGCGACAAAAAGCCATGCCTCCGCTGCGACCGTCCGATCGACGCCGTCGCGCGCATCTGCCCCTACTGCAACTGGGACCAGCACGTGAAGGAGATCCCGCCGCCAAAGCAGTCGTCGGCGCCGGTGTACGTCCCGCCATCGGAGCGGAACTGGCGGCGCCACATCATGATGTTTCTGGCAGGCATTGCGTTGCTCGCAGCGTCGTTCGGCATCGGCGCGCTGATCAACAGCGACGATACGCCGAAGGTCGTTGAGAGTCCGCTGGCCCAGAACGCGACCGCCGCGCCAGTCGGCGTTCCGAAACGCGCCGATGTCACGCTAGTCCCGGTGACCGAGATGGACGCGCCGATCACGACCGCACCGGTCAGCACCCTCGACGAGAACACGCCGGCTGAATATCAGCGCAGTGACGCGACGGCTGTCTCGTCGGTCGAATATGCGCAGCTCGCCGCGCGCGCGCAGGACGAAAAGAAACGGCCGACGAAAGTCGTCGACCCGCGAAGCCTCACAGGACCTGCGTACGCGCAGGCACCGCCACGCCGCGTCCCGCCAGTCGCAGAGACACCGGTCACACCTGCTCCCACTCCCGGCGAGAGTTCTGCAGACGCGGATCGCGCCCGCGACGGAGTCGATGTCCCCGAACGTGCGCGCGTTGTCGAGCGAACCCGCCCGGTCCCGATCTCGCAGCCGATCCCGAGCATCAGCGTCAATCGCACTGTCGTCGCGCGACTCGAGCTCACCGTCGGCGCGGACGGCCGAGTGACGGCCGTGAATCTGCGCGAGTCGATCCCCGGCCACACCGCGGAGATCATCTCCGCGGTTCAGAAGTGGCGCTTCAAACCTGCGACCGAGAACGGCGTTCCGGTCAGCGCTCCGTTCTCAGTGGACATATCATTCAGTGGCAATGACTAAAGGCATCTGCGCAGCCTGTCGCCATCAGATCGACGAGTCGGCGCGCGTCTGTCCGTACTGCGGCGCCGATCCGGCGACCGGCCAGAAGCTCGTTGATACTCAGGCGATCATGCAGGAGGTTTTCAAACCGCGCACGGTCACGGCGTCCGAAAGTGTGCTCGATTACGCGCGCCAGCGGCAGGGCGTCGTCATCGGCGTCGGAATCGCCGTCGTCTTTCTGATCCTGGCAGGACTTCATCAGTTCGTGACCGCACACAATCAGTCGTCAGTCACCGCGACGCCGGCAGTGGCGCTGACCGATGTGACCGACCTTTCGAATCAGCCGCAGGAAACAAAGCCGCAGCCGATGCCGGAGCTGAAGTTCCAGTACGACGGCAATCCGAAGGCGATGCAGACGTTCATCGTCGAGCCGGGGGCAATCGCGCCCGCGCCACCCCCTGCGCCGCCGC
>JAENWF010000063.1 GCA_016650215.1 Thermoanaerobaculia bacterium | reverse complement strand
TCCAGCATGGCTCATGACAGCATTCGTACGCGACGTGGCGCCGGCTTCAGCCGGCGGTCTTTCGTCCCCTGCGCTCGAGTTCTGCCGCATCCGGCATGCCTGGTATTCAGCATTCGCGAGCGATGTGGCGCCGGCTCTCAAGCCGGCGGTCTTCCGTCTCCCTCTGAGTTCATCACCTCTCCGGAGGCGCCTCGCGCCGTTCCCTCGCTCAAGATGACATCGAACGTTCTGCGACACGAGTGACGCGGCACTCGTCACGCGTTACGCGTCACGCTGATCGTTACCTTTCCGCTTCAACACACCCCTTGACCCTCGACCCTCGACCCTCGTCCGCCACATAATCCGCGCTCGTGACAGCGATCTATCTCGACAACAACGCGACGACCCTCGTCGCCGACGAAGTGCTCGCCGCGATGACGCCGTACTACCGTGAGTTCTACGGTAACCCTCACTCCGCTCACTCCCTCGGACGGAAAGCAAACGAAGGGCTGGAGCAGGCGCGGCGCTCCGTCGCCACTCTCATCGGTTGCGATGCGAGTGAAGTCGTCTTCACGAGCTGCGGCACCGAAGGCAACGCGCTCGCGATTCGCGGTTTGCTGCGCGGTACGCCCGATCGCCGCAGAATCGTGACGACGGCTGTCGAGCATCCGTCGGTGATCACGCTGCTCCGCGCATTGCAGAGCGAGGGATTGATCGAGCTCGTGGTGGTGCCGGTCGGTGGCGATGGAGAGATCGATCTCGACGCAATGCGCGCTGCGATCGACGACACGACGCTACTCGTTTCGGTCATGCTCGCGCAGAACGAGACAGGCGTGATTCATCCCGTGCGCGCGATCGCTGATCTCGCGCACGCTCGCGGCGCGCTGATTCACGTCGACGCTGTACAGGCCGCGGGAAAGATCGAGATCTCAACGCGCGACCTCGATGCAGACTTTCTGACGATCTCGGGTCACAAGTTTCATGCGCCGAAGGGTGGGGGAGCACTCGCGATCCGCCGCGGCCTCACGCTTGCGCCCCTCTGGTACGGAGGAGGACAGGAGCTCGGTCTGCGCTCCGGAACGGAAGCGGTCCCCTCGCTCATCGGACTCGGCGCCGCGGCAGAGTTGGCCCGCTCACACCTCCACACCTTCTCCGAAGTCGTCGCTCTCCGTGACCGCCTCGAGTCGTCCGTAGTCAGCATGATCGACAATGTTTCGATCAACGGCGCCCCACAGCCGCGCCTCGGCAACACGGCAAATATCGCGTTCCACGACACCGCGGGCGACGCGATTGTCCGCGCGCTCGACGCCGGCGGCATCTGCGCCTCGGCCGGCGCCGCTTGCGACTCCGGAAAAGCCGAGCCGACCGCAACGATGAAGGCGATGCGCAAACCGCTCAACGTCGCGCTTGGCGCAGTTCGCTTCTCGCTCTCCCGCTACACCATCGCGGATGAGATCGACACGGTGGTCGCGGTGCTCCCGCGCATCATCCGCGAGATGCGCCCGCTTCAGAGTGCGACTCGCTGATGACTCGAGTCTGACCTCATGCCTGCGCCTGTCCGTCTGCTGACACTGCTCACGCTGATCGCAGCGCTCGAAGCGCTGCCGCAACCGCGCGTGCGCGAAACGATCGACGTCAGGATCATCGAGGTCGACGTGATCGTGACGGATGCAGCAGGTCAGAGAGTTCATGGGCTCACCGCCGTCGATTTCGAGGCCTTCGAAGATCGAAAGCGTCAGGAGATCACGAACTTCACGGAGTATCGCGCTCACACGCGAGATGAGATCCTCGACGCCGCCTCGCCCTTGCCCGCGAGGGAGCCGCACTCGCTGCTCGTCCTCGTCGACTCGCTGCCGAGAGAGGGACTCGTCCGCAGGAACACTCTCGAGAGCGTGCAAGCGCTCATCGCTCGGACGGTGGCGGGCGGGGATCGCGTCGGCCTCGTCTTCTGGGAGCCGGTTCTCGAGCGCGCGACGACGATCGTGGAACTGACTGAAAATCGCGACGACGTCGCGCGCGCGATCGAGTCGTGGGTGCGCGGTGGATCGACGCCCGCGGCTCCCGACGACAGCGAGATCGTCAAGGCGTTCTTCGAAAGAGGGGCTCGCGCCACCGCCGTAAAAGGGGGGGGAATCGTTGTAGCCGGAGAGATGGCGGCGAGCGACCGCTTTGCGGCGACAGCGGATCTCATCCGCCTTCGCCGAAAGACCGCAGCGATGCGGCAGATCGTGGCTAGCCTCGGCACGGGAGCGGGAAAGAAAACCGTTCTCTACGTGTCCAACGGCTTTTCACTTCCTTCCAACCCGCAGGCCCGTCAGTCGGCGATCGCCATGCTCGAGGATCTCGCGAAGGCCGCCAACGCCGCCGGTGTGACGTTCTACGCAGCTCATCCGGCGACGCCGGAGACCACGGACATCTCCGATCTCAGCCGCCGCGCCGACGCGCTGAGCCGACTCACCGAGCCGACGGGAGGGCGCCTGGAGCTGGGACTCTCGTCGCCATCGACGGTCGGCCGCCAGATCGAAGAGGACCGCAACACCTACTACTCACTCGCCTACCGCGCGCGATCCGATGACCGCGACCGGGAGCGGCGGATTCGCGTAAAGACGAAGAACCCCGCGTATCGCGTTCGCGTGCGGGATTCGATCGTCGAGAAATCGAACGAGACGATGGCGCGGGACGCTCTCCTTGCGCGTCTCTTCACGGGGAACGAGCGCAACGACGTCGAGTTCGCGATCCGGGAAGACCCTCCGCGTGAGTCGTCGCGCGGCCGGTGGCTACTTCCTCTCGTCATCACAATCGCCGCCGCGCAGCTTCGGTTCGAGCCGGAGGGACGCGATCAAGTGGCGCTGCTGAAGATCCTGATCGTCGCAGCCAACGGCGTCGCAGAAGTCACGAACATTCACGAAGACACGCTTCGAGTCGTGGCGGGGAAGGACTCGCCGGCCGGCCTCGTGAAGTACAGCGTCACGATCCTCGGCGACCGACGCGGAAGTCAGCTCTCGATCGGAGTCTTCGACGTGCGCACCGGCCTCGTTGGAGTGCGCACGCTCGACAACCGCAACCGTTTACCCTGAGCTGTGATCCCTACAACACCATCGTGTAGGCAACCGCTCATCCGAACCCTCCGGTTGAGCTCGCACGTCCCCGCGGCGCCCTGAACTTATTTCCGTCCTGCCGCGGTTACTGGTCTTCGTGCGCACACTCTTCGCGGCAATTGCACTCTCTCTCTCGGTCCCCTCGCTTTTCGGGGGATTTCCAATCGGAGCACCGCCGATGAAAACGGCGACGCATGGTTCGACGGCCGGCCTCGCGTCCGACGGGCGAGGGTTTCTCGCGCTGATCGCGCGCGGTTTCCGCGAGAGCGGTGTCGATCTCGTCGCGATCGGACCCGACGGGCGCACCGGCTCACCCATCACCCTCGCGCAGAACGGAGGGGGAACGCTCGTCCGTCTCGACGATCACTACCTCGTCTCGTTGGGAGACGCAACACACGTCCGCTCGTATGAGCTCTCGTCCGACGGCGACATCATCCGTCCGTGGCCCATCGAGCGCGCCGGTCTCTGGCCTGAGGCATCCACCTCGGATGGCCAGCGAATTGTTCTGCGCGACATCACCGGCCGCAGTCATGCGATCGCGACGGCGGAGGGAACCATCGTCCGCGAGCTCGGCCCGGCCCCCGTTCGAAGCTTCGCCGGCTCCGATGCCTCCACGTTTTTCTTCCTGAGGTTGTTTCAAGCGACTCTGACGATCGAACGCATTTCCGCGAACGGCGACGTGCCGGATCAACAGATCGACCTCCCCCGCCAGCTCGCGACCAGCGGCGGCCAGCTTATCGGAGTTAGCGCCATCTCCGCCGGTCGCGACTCGCTCATCGCATGGAGCGCCGCCGGCAATTCGAATGTCGAATTGGCGCTCGTGACGAGCGAAGGAACCGTGACGCGGAGCACAATGGCGATTCCGGGCATCGCGCTGATCCGTTCCCTCGCGTTCTTCCGCGATGAAGCCGGCATCGTCTTGATCGCAGCGGGCAACGCCAGCGAAACCGCGGAGACATTGATTGCGACTGCGCGTCTCGACGACGCCGGTCAGACAGTCGCGGAGCCACGGATCATCGGATCGACGGTCCGAACGGGCGGATTCTCATTTGCGAGTTTCAACGGGAGCCGCGTGTTGCTGTCCCTCGGAGCTGGGTGGCCGACCGGCTACGAGTCGATCGCGGCATCGTTTCTTCTCGGAGACGATCCCGGCCTGCGCATCGAGCCGCTGTCGAAGGCTCCCGCCGCGCAGTCGTATCCAGGCGCGGCGAGCGACGGAACCGGTTACATGGCGGTCTGGCGTGAGTCGACTGCGTCCCATCAGTCGATCGTCGCAGGT
>JAENWF010000062.1 GCA_016650215.1 Thermoanaerobaculia bacterium | reverse complement strand
GGCGGGATGCTACAGAGCGGCGGGCGAGGGCGCCCGCCGCCACACAAACTCACGTCGCTCTAGCGGACCCACACTCCTCGCGCTTCGCCGCAATGTTTCCCGTCCTCGTACACCGGCTCGCCGCGAAGCCAGGTTGCCTTCACGACTCCCGTCAACGTCTCGCCTGCATACGGTGTGACTTTGTGGCGATGATCGACGATCTCGGGCGTCACCTTGAATGCCTCCTCCGGCGACCAGACGACAAAGTCGGCGTCATGGCCCGCGGCGATCGCGCCCTTTCCGTCGAGGCGCGCAAGTTTCGCGGGAGCGGCGCACAACCAGCGAGACAGATCGGAGAGCGAATATCCACGGGCCATTGCCTCGCTCCAGACGATCGGCAGCAGAAACTGCAGCGACGAGATCCCGCCCCACGCGCTGCGGAAGTCGCCGCGCTTCAGTTCCGGCGTGCATGGCGAGTGATCGCTCACAATCATCTCGATCAGCCCTTCGCGTATCCCGTCCCAGAGCCGTTCGCGGTTTGCATGCTCGCGAATCGGAGGCGCGCACTTGAACTCGAGCCGTGACGGCGGAACGCTCTCGGCTTCGAAATGCAGATAGTGCGGCGTCGTCTCCGCCGTGATCGGGAGCTTCTCTTCCCGCGCACGGCGCAGAATGTCGAGCGCGCTCGCTGACGAGAGATGAACGATGTGGATGCGTGCGCCGGTGTCGCGACAGACGCGGACCAGCAGATCGATCGCCTCATCTTCCGCGGCATTCGGCCGCGAATGGAGGTACGTTCGATAGTCGGTCGGATCGGCGCCCGCGATCGCTGCCTCCGCGCCGGTGATCGGTCCGCCGAGCTCGGCATGAACGAGGAGCGGGGCCTTCGTACGCGCGAGCTCGGTCGCCGCTGCGCGAAGATCGTTCTCCGAAACGTGAGGAAACTCGTCGACGCCCGAATCAACGAGAAAGCACTTGAATCCGCGCGCCCCCAACTCGAGCATCACGCGCAGTTCGTGCGTGTTGCCCGGAATCACGCCGCCCCAGAGCGCGACGTCAACGCGGCACTGGCCGTCGAGCGCATGCGCTTTCTCATACAACCCGTCGGCCGAAGTCGTCGGCGGGATCGAGTTGAGCGGCATGTCGACGATCGTCGTGATGCCTCCCGCCGCGGCCGCGCGTGTCGCCGTCGCGAATCCTTCCCACTCGGTCCGCCCCGGCTCATTCACGTGCACGTGCGAGTCGACGAGGCCCGGCATGATCGTGAGCGTGCCGTAGTCGCGAACATCGGGCGGCGCATCGTCGAACAACGTCACACGCTCGATGCGTTCGGAGAAGTGAATCGTCGCCGGACCGATTCCGGACGCTGTCACGACTCGCTGCGAACGGATTGCGGGCACGGCGTGATGGTAACGTTGTTCGAAGCGGTGAGGGGGCGCCCGCGCCCCGATTCTTCTCTTCGCTCGGAATGACCATGCAGACCTTCTTCGAGGCGCTCAACGAGCTCGCGGCATCGGGGCAGCCGTTCGTCGCGGTCACCGTCGTCGACACCCTCGGGTCGACGCCGCAGGATCGCGGCTCGAAGATGCTGGTAACGGCAGCAGGTCGCGCGTTCGGGACGGTCGGCGGCGGGAAGATCGAGGCGCGCTCAATCGAGGAGGCGAAGTCGCTCCTCGCCGATCCCTCGGCGCCGAAGACGCGCTTCCATCAGTGGAGTCTCAACAAGGACATCGGGATGACGTGCGGAGGCGTCGTGCGCGTCTATTTCGAGGCATTCAACGTGACGCGGTGGAACATCGTCGTGTTCGGCGCAGGTCACGTTGCGCAGGCGCTCGTCGAGATGCTGATCCGGCTCGACTGCCGCGTGACGTGCATCGATCCGCGCGAGGAATGGCTCGCGAAATTGCCGGTCTCACCAAAGCTCACGAAGCTGACGGCCGCCGACATGCCAGGAGAGGTCGCGAAGATTCCGGAAGGATCGTTCGTCGTCCTGATGACGATGGGGCACACGACGGACAAGCCGATCCTCATCGAGATTCTGCGAACGCGCACGTTCCCGTACGTCGGCGTGATCGGCAGCGATGCGAAAGCGAAACGCCTGCGGCAGGACATCGCCGACGCCGGGCTGCCGGAAGCGATGCAGCGGGCATTTCACTGTCCGATCGGTCTCGAGATCGGCTCGGATGCGCCGCAGGAGATCGCGATCAGCGTCGTCGCGCAATTACTACAGCAGCGCGACGCTAAACCGCCGGAATGACCCGGTATCTTGCATTGACGAGCTGGTAGATGCCGTATGCGATGAGGCCGACCGCGATGATTGCGAGCGGCCACTGTCCGTACGAGCCGATGTCGCGAAGCGCGCCTCCCGTCCTCTCCGCGTCGCTCGCGTTCCGAATGCGGTGCCTGCCGCGAGGAGTCCGATGATCATGTAAACGGCGGCTTTGGACGCGTATCCAACCCGCGCCATCTTCTCGAGCCATGGGGCGGCTTCCCGTGTTGCGCGATGCAGTGCAGCAATCGTCAAACCCGGCGGGCTGAACGAATCGTGCCACCCTTGATATGCTTCTGCGCGACTACTGTCTGGGGAGGTATACGTGCCGCATCGTTACCCTCAGGAGGCCGTGCTTCGCGATGGACGGCGCATCCTGCTCCGTCCTTTCGCCGCGCACGATACGAACGCGCTCTATGAATTCTTCCAACGGCTTCCGGTTGACTACAAGCGTTTCGCCTGGGACAACATCGACAGCCGCGCGCTGATCGAAAGCTGGGGCCGATCGATCGACTACGCGCGCGTCTTTCCGATCCTCGCGCTCGACGGCACGAAGATCGTAGCGGACGCGACGCTTCACCGCCGCCATGGCGGCCCGCTCCGCCTCGTCGGACGGATCAAGTGGATGATCGATCCTGAGTACCGCGGCGCCGGACTCGGCACGATCCTCGTAAAGAATCTCGTCAACGTCGCGCGCGAGCGGGGACTCCGCCATGTGAACTCGATGCTGATCTCCGACCTCGAGGCTGATGCCGTCAAGACCCTCGAGCACCTCGGATTCAGCTCATTCGTGCAGCCCGGCTATGGCGCCGACGCCGACGGGACCCAGCACGACATGACGAAGCTGATCTTGAAACTTTAGGACTGAGGGATGAGGACTGAGGACTGAGTGGAACCCGCGCTGCCACTCAGTCCTCAGCACTCAGTCCTCAGTCCTGACCAGAGAGGACCGCAATGACCGTCACTGCTCCAAACGAAGCCGCAACCGATCGCAAGAAGGGTGAGAACCCCTTGAAGATCCGGAACGTTCACCATGTCGAGTTCTGGGCGGGGAACGCAAAGCAGTCGGCGTTCTTTTACCGGAAGGCGTTCGGGTTCTCGCAGATCGCATACAGCGGACTCGAGACAGGAAACCGCGAGACCGCGTCGTATGTCCTCGGGCAGGGGAAGGTGCGCTTCGTCATCACCTCGCCCCTGGATGCGAAGCATCCGGCAAGCGAGCACATTGGCAAGCATGGTGACGGAGTGCGCGACGTGGCGCTGCTGGTCGAAGACGCCGACTTTGCCTTCAACGAAGCGGTTCGCCGCGGCGCGAAACCGGTCGTCGAGCCACATGACGTTCGCGACGCGAGCGGGTCGGTGCGCCGCGCTGCGATTCAGACGTACGGCGAAACGATCCACTCGTTGATCTCCTACAAGGACTACAAGGGACCATTTCTCCCCGGCTACAACGCCGCGGAAGTGCCGGGCGACAGCGCGGGACTTCTTGTCGTCGATCACATCGTCGGCAACGTCGAGCTCGGGAAGATGAACGAGTGGGCCGAGTACTACAGCAAGGTGATGGGCTTCTCGCGCTACATCACGTTCGACGACAAAGACATCTCGACGGAGTACAGCGCGCTGATGTCGATCGTGATGTCGGACGACAACCGGATCGTGAAGTTCCCGATCAACGAGCCGGCGCCGGGCCGCAAGAAGAGCCAGATCGACGAGTACCTCGACTGGTATCACGGTCCCGGAGTCCAGCACGTGGCGCTGCTATGCGGC
>JAENWF010000061.1 GCA_016650215.1 Thermoanaerobaculia bacterium | reverse complement strand
GACACCACCGAGCACGCCGCCTTCGACTCCCCCTTCGACTCCACCTTCGACACCGGCATCCGAACTCGATGCCTCGACCGGTTTGACCTGATCAGGCACCGTCGTCGGTGCCATCTCTGCGATGTCCCGCGGGATCTCGACCTTCACCTCGACCACCTTGACCGAAGCCGCTTTCGGCGGCGGTGGGGGCGGCGGTGGAGGTGGCGGAGGTGCGGCGGCCACCGAGTATTGCGAGACCTGTTGCGGCGAGTTCTCGGGGAACTCGACGTTCCAGATGGCGCCGAAGATCATCGCTGCAATGACGATCGCGTGAAGCGCGATCGACACCGGCAGCGTCAAGTACTTCTGAAGGCCGAACTTCTGTTTTCTCGACTCGACGACTGTAGTTTCGAACATGGTTCAAAGTCCGTCAGTTCTTCTTCTGCGCGGCCTGAGCAGCTTTCCTCTGCTTGATGATCTCGACCGCGCGGTTGCGGATTTGATCAGCCGTTGCGATCAGTTCCTGCTGCTTGATCGGATCGGGCTCGATCAGCGCCTGCTGCCGGTGGAGCAGGTTCAAGTACGCCATCGACTCGAAGTAATCGGGCTTGAGGTCGATCGACTTCTGAAGCGCCGCCTTCCCCTTCTCGATAATCGCGAGGCGCTCGGCCATGTCGGCCGGCGGGTTCTTCGCCACCTTCTCGTAGCAGACGACGCCGAAGATGTAGTACGCCTCGGGGTTCTTCGAATCGATCAGCGTGATCTTCTCGTACCAGTTGAGCGCCTCGTTGAAGTTGCCCTGCTTGGCGTAGAGCGTCGCGATCGAACGGACCGCCTCGAGATCGGCGGGGTGCCCCTGGAGGTATTCGCGGAAGTAGTTGATCGCTTCCGTCGTGCGGTTCGCGTTGAGATAGAGGTTGATGAGCGCTTCGCGTGCGATCCGGTCATCGGGACGCTTGCGCAGGTAAGTGCGCAGCTCGCGGATCGCGGCGTCGGCGCGCTGCTCGTTCGCGGGCGACTTGTCGTCCGGAATGTAGAGAGCGAGCTGCGAGTAACCGATCAGCCGATCGAGTTCCGGAAAGCCTTTCGGATCGATCTTGCGCGCCTTCGTGTAGTGCAGAAGGGCCGTCGGATAGTCTTCCGCCTGATAGGCCACGTTCGCGTCTTTGATCTCCATCCGGGCCTGAACCTTCTGGCAGCCGGTCAGGAAAAAGAGGGGCACGGATAGTGCCGCGAGGAGGCACAACTTCGTTTTCATTTAGTTCCGAACTCCCAGCTGATTGATCGCGGACTCATATTTGCGAGCGTCTTTCGTGTAGTCCGCAGGGGCTCTCTCAGGCAACGGACCGCGAATATACAGATCGGGTTTTTCATGGTCAAGCGATTTGGTACCTCCGGAAACGCAACAGGTTACGGAAAGAAGCTGCCATCTCGTCAGATTCGACACACGAAAGCGCAAAAACGAAACTGAAACGGTGTGAGCTGGCTGTGATTCTGAGGCGCGAAAAGGGATGCGGAAAACGAAAGCCGCCGGCTTTGGCTGGCCGTCTTTCGTCCCATTATCTACTTTGTCACGCTGGAGCGAAGCGGGATCTCCCGCGTTCGGGCGAGGTTCCGCATTCGATCTACTTCACCGAAACTCTCACCGTGAGGATCAGTACGTCGGTTTGAACTCTGCCGTGAGGGCGCTGATCGCTTCCCACAGTTCCGGGAAAAGCGGCTCACGAGTTCCGGCTTCGAGTTGCGCGGCCGGGACGCCTTTGAGCGACATCACCTTCGAGCCGATGATCCGGAACGCCAGGCGCATGTGCGTGTAGCGCCACTTCATGAACGCTTCGTCGTAGTCCATCAGCGACTGCACGAGCCGGAAGAGCTCGTGATGGCCGCGCGGGTCGCGCTCGATCTCGAGCACCGATACGCCACGAGAGGAGATCAACCGCGTAAGGAGCGGCCACACACGCTTCCCCACCTCGAGCAGCTTCATGAAGCCTGGCGACTCCTGCCCGCTCCCCCGCCCCAGCGAGCTGGTGCGGATCACGTGATAGTCCGCCGGCGCCATCGTCTCGAGAATCACGATCTGCTCGCGCAGCAGATCGAGGATCAGCCGGCAGCGGTGCATGAGCTCCGCAGCCGCAGGCACTTCGCCTGCCTCGAGCATCGCAACGACGCGCCCGATCTCGTAGTCGATGTGATGCAGCCACAACTCCGCCGCCTGATGCGTCGTCTGAAAGAGCCGCTCCTCAGGATGCGACAACTTCTCGACAGGCTTCTGCAGATCGAGCAGCTCCGGCACGCGCACGTAGCGCTCGTAGTCCGTGCTGCCTTTGCCTTCGAGGATGGGACCAGTGTGTGCGGTCATAGCTAGGACTGAGTGATGAGGACTGAGGACTGAGAGAAGGCAGAACCGACTCAGTCCTCAGTCCTCAGTCCTCAGTCCTACACGAGCTCCAGTATGTGTCCGAGCTTCTTCTTCTTCGCCTCGAGGTACTTTCGCGTCGTCGACGAAGGCGCAATCTCGAGTGGGACGCGTGCGACGATCTCGAGGCCGAAACCCTCGATCGCGACGAATTTTGCGGGATTGTTGGTCATGAGGCGGATCTTCCGGACGCCGAGGTCGCGAAGAATCTGCGAGCCGGTGCCGTAGTCGCGGATATCGGGGGCGAAGCCGAGCTTGGCGTTCGCTTCGATCGTGTCTGCGCCCTGATCCTGCAGCTCGTAGGCCTTCAGCTTGTTGATCAGGCCGATGCCGCGTCCTTCCTGCAATAGATAGAGGACGACGCCCTTCTTCTCTTTCCCGATCAACTCGAACGCCTTGTCGAGCTGGTCGCCGCAGTCGCAGCGGCTCGAATGGAACACGTCGCCGGTCAGGCACGACGAATGGACGCGCACCAGCACGTCATCGTCTTCCTTGATGTCGCCCATCACGAGCGCGACGTGCTCCTCGCCGTTGATGTCGCTGCGATACGCGTACGCGCGAAACTCGCCGAACTCGGTCGGCAGCACGGGCGATGCGAGGCAGTGCACGTGCTTCTCGTTCTGCATCCGGTACTTGATGATGTCGGCGACCGAGATGATCTTGAGACCGTGTTTGACAGCGAACTCTTGCAGATCCGGAAGCCGCGCCATCGTGCCGTCTTCGTTCATGATCTCGCAGATGACTGCCGCCGGATTCATCTGGGCGATCGACGCCAGATCGACCGAAGCTTCTGTCTGCCCCGCGCGCTTGAGCACGCCGCCGATCTTCGCGCGCAGCGGAAAGACGTGACCCGGTCTCTGGAGGTCCAGCGGCCGGGTCTTCGGATCGACTGCAACGCGAATCGTCTCGGAGCGGTCGCGCGCCGAGATCCCGGTAGTCACCCGCCCCCGCGCCTCGATCGACACAGTGAAGGCGGTGCCGTACGTCGAGGTGTTCTGCTCGACCATCAAAGGCAGGTCGAGCTCCCTGCACCGCTCTTCCGTCAGCGCAAGGCAGATCAACCCGCGGCCGAACCGTGCCATGAAGTTGATCGCTTCCGGCGTCACTTTCTCCGCCGCGAGGCAGAGGTCTCCCTCGTTTTCGCGATCCTCGTCATCAACGATGATCACGAATTCGCCGCGGCGGTAAAGCTCGGCTGCTTCCTGAACGGTAGCGAATGGCATCCGGTCCCTATTTCGCTGCGACGATCTTGAGCTTCTGCTCGGACGTCCAGCTCTCGTTCTTCACCTTGTCGAATATCTTCACACGCATCGTGTAGTCGCCCGCCGGCAGCGGGTTCTTCATCTCACCGAGAGGAATCCCGGCGATGACCGCGTACTGGCCTGCGCCGTTCACGCCGCTGAGCGGCAGCGCCGACGCGTCGGAGATCGGCGCGGAGATCGTGCGGCCCGGCTTGCCATCGGCGAGCTTGTTGCCGACAAGCTCGAGCTTCACCTGCAGTTTCGGCAGTGTCGTTGTTTCGTCGATGCCGGGGTTCACGACTTCTAGGAAATACGTGAGCTCGTCCTTGTTGGTGAAGACTGCGTCGCCTTTCGGCACGATCTTCAGACGGCCGAACGCGTACGGGGCACCGACGAGTGCCGCTTCCGGAGTCTCATGAACATCAGCCGCGAGGACGAGCCGGCTGACGCCGCTCTTCGTCTTGTCGAGGCCGCGGATCTCCATCGGAGAGGTGGCGATCACCACCGGCTTCCCATCCGCGCCCGACAGCCCGAGGGTCGCGGTGTATTTGCCCGCGTCCAGCTTGAGTGACTTGTCGAAATAGAGGTCGCCCTTCGAGGCGGAGAGCTTCGCCGGTTCTTCGAAGGTCGCGACCTGATTGCCGGTTGCGTCCTCGATGACGCCGAAGAAGGTCGTGACGCTCTCGGCGGTGAGGCCTGCGCTCGCGGGGATGTAGAGCTGCACAGGAACGTACTGATCGCCGGTCGGCGAGAGCAACTCGGTGAAACTGATCGCGATCGGCTTGTACGGATTCGTCTTCGCCGCGCGGAACTCGGTCACGGCGGTGCGAAGGCCTTCGGTCTTCAGCGCGTTCGTCGCGACCGTTGGCGTGGTCGGGGTGGGAAGCTGCTGCGGGGTTGCCGCGGCGGCTGGTGCTGCAGGCTTCGCCTTCGGCACTTCGGTCATGTTCGGAGAAACGACGTAGCTCTTGATCGTTCGCTTGGTCAGCGTCGCGACATCGGTACGGCCGGTGCGCTCGAGAACCCACTCATTGGTCGCGTACTGGTCAACGAATCCGATCTGCGAAGTCGGCTGCCCGAGGTCGAGCTTCGACTTCGACTGCTCCCAGATCCAGACCTGCTTCGGGCTGTAGTTCTCGGGGCTGCCGGTGGGGCTTTGAATCGTGTTGGATGGCTGATCCTTGGTCCGCTCGATGCGCGTCGGAGCGCCGAGAGTCACGAGGATGCGGCCTCGATCGGTCATCGAGCCCTTCTTGCGGGCCTGGCCGAACTGGCGGTCGGCGTACTCGACGCGAGCGTCAAACTCCGCGCGAAACTCGTTCGCCGGGGTGTTCGGCGTCGGATCGCGGCGCGCCCAGTAGAGATCGATGAAGGCCTGCGCCTCGGCGTCGGTCTTGATCTGCTTCCACTTTGCCGTTTCTTCTTCCGTGAGCAAATACTGCGCGGGGCCTTTCGCCCACTCCGTCTTCTCCGCCGAGAGCTGCGCGAACGCGCTCGCGGTCATGATCGCGGCAATTCCGCAGGCGACCAGAACTCGTGTCCTCGATGTCATGGAACCTTCCTCATCAGAGCGATTTACAGCTGGATCGGTAAAACACGCTCCGGGCGGCACTGCTTCCCGGCCTCAGACCTCTTTGTCGAAGTTCTCCATCTCGTCGTAAAGCTTGTCCATCTCCGCGTCGATCTCGTCCTGCTTGAGGACGCCCTTCCGCACCAGCAGCGTTGCCAGGCTGTGCAGCAGAATCCCGTTGTCGATGATCATCTGCTCGATGTGCTCATCCTCGTAATCATCATCGGCGTCGCTGTTGTCGATCTCGTCAACCATGACCGTTCCCCCTTCGAATTCGCGGGAAGGATGTATCACGATTTGACCCTCGTCGCCCATCCTGAGACGCGGTGCCGCCGTTGACCCTTCGCTTCGCTCAGGGTTCGCAGCGAACTAGAATCCCGTCCGTGAAACGAACTGTCATCCTTCTGGGCCTCCTCCTTGCTGCCGCCCTCGCCTGCTCACCTGCCGCGGAGCAGCCGCAACCGGCTCAGACCACGCCGGAGAAGAAGCCGCTGAAGGTCGGGCTGCTCACTCCGGGATCCATCAATGACGACGGTTGGAACGCGATCGCGTGGGAGGGGCTGCAGCGGGTGAAGTCGGAGCTCGGTGCGGAGATCTCGCATCAGGAAACGAAGACGCCGGCCGAGTTTCAGGAAGGCTTCCGCTCCTACGGCGCGCGCGGCTTCGACCTCGCGTTCGGTCACGGCTTCGAGTTCCAGGACGCCGCGCTCGCCGCCGGCAAGGAGCACCCGAACACGATCTTCATCACGACCTCAGGCAACTCCGTCGCGGCCAACGTCTCGCCGATGGTTTTTGAGCTCGAGAAGGCAACCTACCTCCTCGGCATCATCGCAGCGCGCGAATCGAAGACGGGAAAGGCGGGACTCGTCGGCGGCATCAAGCTGCCGTCGATCGAAGGGACCTTCACCGCATTCAAGGCGGGTGCGCAATCGGTGAATCCGAATTTTGTCGTGACAGCGGTCTACACCGGGAACTTCGACGACGCCGCCGCCGCACGGCTCGCGACACTCTCGCTCATCAACGCCGGTGCCGACTTCATCCTCCATCAGGCGAACGAAGCGGGCCGCGGCGTCTTCCAGGCCTGCACGGAACGGAAAGTCCGCTGTTTCGGGTCGAACAAGAATCAGAACGATCTCGCTCCCGACGTCATCGTCGCCTCGGCCGTGCTCGACGTTCCGGCGGCATTCCTCCGGATGGCGACGCTGGTCCGCGACAAGCAGTTCAAACCACAGATCCAATACCTCGGCATCAACGAGAAGATCGTGTCGGTCATCTGGAACGATCGTCTGAAGGGAACGTTGAAGCCCGGAACGGTCGCCGAAGTGGAGAAGGTGGAGAAGCAGATCCGCGAAGGCACTGTGAAAGTGCCGCGCGGCTTCTGACGCGCGCGTGCTGTTGCTCGATCACGTCACGCGGCGCTTCGGCTCGCTAGTCGCCGTCGACGACGTGACCTTCGCGATCGATCCCGGCGAGATTGTCGGTCTCGTCGGTGAGAACGGCGCCGGGAAATCGACGCTCATGCGGATCGCCGCCGGCGAGACCTCTGCTGACGCCGGAACGATCCGCACGCGCAGCATCGGGTTCGTTCATCAGCATTTCGCGCTGGTTCCGCGGTTCACGATCGCCGAGAACCTCGCGCTCCGCCGTCGCTTCGGATTGGTTTCGAAAAAGAGGATCGAGCGGTTAGCGGAAGAGACGATCGCCGCGAGCGGCATCGAGCTGACACGGGTCGATCGCCTCGCCGCCGATCTCTCCGTTGGAGAGAAAGCCAAACTCGAGCTGATCAAAGCGATCGCCACGAAGCCGGAGCTGCTTGTCCTCGACGAACCGACCTCGGTGCTCACGCCAATCGAGAGCGCCGAGCTTTTCGGCGTGATCCGACGCCTCGCAGCGACCGGAACTGCGATCGTCTTCATCAGCCACAAGGTCCCCGAGGTCCTCGCGATCGCGCAGCGCATCGTCGTCATGCGAAGGGGCCGTATCGTCGAAGACCGTATGGCCGGCGGAAGGACCGCCGAAGACATTGCCCGGGCAATGCTCAATCTCTCGGACTCTCATGCCGGAGAGCTAACGCGGCGGGCGGGGGCGCCCGCCGCCACACAAACACTCCTTCATCTCGACAACCTCACACTGCGCGCGAGCGAAATTGTCGCAATCATCGGCGTGTCCGGGAACGGTCAGTCGGCGATCGTTGAGGCCATCCACGCCCTGCATCTGGAGGGCGCCGCCTTCATTCCCGAGGATCGCACGCGCGATGCGCTTGTCGCGGAGATGACCATCGCGGAGAATCTCGCGCTCGGCGCGCCGCGCTGGAACCGCTCCGAAGCGGGCACGGCCGCCGTCGAACTCATCCGCCGCTACGGCATCCGCGCACGCGGCCCGAATCAGCTCGCAGCCGAGCTCTCCGGAGGCAATCAGCAGAAAGTCGTGCTCGCACGCGCGCTCGAGCGCAATCCTGAAATCATCATCGCGTCGGAGCCAACCCGCGGCCTCGACATCGAGTCGACGCGCTTCGTCCACGAACGTCTGCGCGACGCCGCCGCAAACGGGGCCGCGATCCTGCTCACCACCTCCGACCTCGATGAAGCATTCGCGCTCTCGGATCGCGTGCACGTCATCTATCGGGGCGAGCTGAGCGCGTCGCTCACTCCGGAAGAAGCGGAGCGACAGGCCGGCGCGCTCATGGCAGGCATCGCGTGAAGCAGATCGCGCTCGCGGCACTCGCCGCGTTCATCGCGATCGCGCTCCTCGCGCTCGCCGCGGGCGCCTTCGGCCACTCCCCCTCCGCCGTTCTTGCGATCCTCTTCGAAGGCTCCGTCGGATCGTCGTTCGCGGTGCGCGAGACGATCATCAAGTCCATTCCGCTTCTTCTCACAGGACTCTGCGTTGTGATCGCGTTTCGCGCCGGCGTCTGGAACATCGGCGCCGAGGGTCAGTTCATCGTCGGAGGCCTCGCTGCGATGCTCGCGGCGAGGTACGGCGTCGCCGCTTCGTTCCTCGCAGCAGCGATCGCCGGCGCGCTTTGGGCATCGATCGCATCGCTGATGCGGCTGTGGCGCGGCGCGCCGGAAGTGCTCACGACGATTCTCCTCAACTTCATCGCGATCCATCTCCTCGGCTGGTGCGTGAACGGACCATTGCGCGAGGCCAGCGGACGCTATCCGCAGACCGATCTCGCAATGGCAACGCTGCCGCGCCTCGGCGGGGTGCACTTCGGATCGGTCCTCGCTCTCATCGCCGCGATCGTCTCGTGGTGGATGCTGTATCGGACCACCGAGGGGTTGCGGCTGCGCGCGACCGGCTTCAATCCGGCGGCGGCGAAATTCGCCGGGATCAATGTCGCCGCACAGATCGTGCGTGCGATGGCGTACTCCGGCGCGCTAGCCGGACTCGCGGGCGGGATCGAGCTCCTCGGCGTCACGCACCGCCTCTTCGAACGCTTCGCGTCGGGCTACGGCTATGCCGGGATCGCGGTCGCGCTGCTCGCGCAGTTGCATCCGATTGCCGCGATCGCAGCGGCGCTCTTCTTCGGCGCGCTGTCGAGCGGCGCGGGGGAGCTGCAGCGGAGCGCGAACATCTCCGCGACGATCGCGACGTTCGGTCAGGCCGTCGTGCTGCTCGCGGTCGTAGCGTTCACCTCACGCTGGAGGAAACGCGATGCTTGACGCGCTTCTGCAGGCGATCCCCCTCGCCGTCGTCGCGTCGGTCCCTCTGCTGCTCGCGGTGCAGGGCGAGCTCGTCGTCCAGCGCAGCGGCATCATCAACCTCGGACTCGAAGGGATGCTCCTCGCTGGTGCATTCGGCGCGGCTCTCGGCGGAGTCGCGGGTGGGATCGCAGGAGCGGTGATCGTCGCTCTCATCTTCGGCTGGCTCGTGATCGTGCTCGGGGCGGATCAGATCGTGACCGGCACCGCGATCAATCTGCTCGTCCTCGGCATCACCGGCTTCGCCTGGCGCGAGCTGTCGGTCGCGCAGCCTCCTCGTCTCGCGTCCGACCTCATCACGCCGTTCGCCTGGATCATCGTGCCGTTGATTCTCGCGGTGGTGTTGTGGAACACGACGCTCGGCCTCCGACTGCGCGCAACCGGCGAGAACGCCGAAGCGGTCCGCGCCGCGGGAGTGTCGACCGCGCTGCATCGCTGGATCGCGCTCGCGATCGAAGCTGTTCTCGCAGGTCTCGGCGGCGCACATCTCGCGCTCGTGTTATCGAGCGGTTTCGCCGAGAACATGACTGCGGGCCGCGGCTACATCGCGCTGGCCGTCGTCATCTTCGGCCGCTGGAACGTCCGCGGCGCACTCCTCGGCAGCGCGATCTTCGGCCTCGCGGTCGCGTTCCAGTACGCCCTCCAGGCCGCCAACAAGGGCGTCCCGTATCACCTGCTCCTCGCTGCGCCATACGTCGTGACTCTGTTGCTCCTGTTCGGCGTCGCAGGAAAGGTACGCGCGCCCGAAGGATTGGGAAGGTAGCGCTCGAACACGATTCGGAGCGGGCGAGGGCGCCCGCTCCCACACAAACTTTCCGCAAGGTGCAGGCTCGATTGCGCACTGAACATGCGGCACAAGCGACGAGCAATGTTTGT
>JAENWF010000060.1 GCA_016650215.1 Thermoanaerobaculia bacterium | reverse complement strand
GACATCGGCCATCAGCTCGATGTCTTTCCGCCAGGTGACGAAGTCGCCGCCGAGAAGAATGAGATCGGGCTCGAAGCGATTGGTCTCCGCGACGATCTGGCGATAGAAGTCGGGCCGGACGAAACTCGCGACGTGCGTGTCGGTGAGAAATGCGATGCGGTAGCCGTCGAACTGGGGAGGGAGGTCGTCGATCCAGACCTCATGCTTCGTGATCTCGATGTCGTAGACGTCGTTGTGCGCGCCGAGTTGTCGAAGCCACGCGAACGGCATGTGCGCTTTTCTGATGCGCACCATCTCGGACCGCAGGGTCTTCGTTCCCGGCAGGCGAACCTCACCGCGGATATGCGCGTGCAGGCGCTCGACGATCCAGTAGATCCCGACCATCGCCGCGAGGACGAGCCAGGCCGCGCCGATCTTCGGCCACAACGTCGATCCGAGAATGTCCTCGATCGGTTGCGGTGTCACGCGCGTCACGATCCTCCGCGACGCGAACCAGCCGATCCAGCGCTGCAACGGCCAGAAGAGGAGCGTCAGTCCGAGCAGCACCGGCGGTACGGACCAGAGTAGGAACGACCATGGATTTTTCTCGTGACGGTGATCGCCGAAGACCACGCGATTCATGATGAAAAGAAAAATCCGCGCGTCTCCGAGGAGAGCGAAGAAAACGAGGAGGAAGAAGAGGATGTGGAGCATGGAAGTGAGCCGAGCGAAGCGTAGGCGCTATCCTGAGCGAAGCGAAGGATCTACTGAGAGCACAAGCCGTGCGCGTGCATGGCTCGAAGATCGCGTCGCGTGCCTTGGGTCGATTGCCGCTCGTGCTATCAGAAGATCCTTCGCTTCGCTCAGGATAGACGCGGGGGCCCCCCCAGGAGCCACCCGAGAATCCCCTCAGGCACACGCACCGTCCCGAGCGTCTCGCTTTTCTTCACCTTCCCGTGATCATCCGAACCGCCGGTCACGAACTTGCCTCGAAAGCGCGCGAGGTTCGTGTACATCTCGCGATCGGCCGCTGGAACCTCGGGGTGATAGACCTCGACCGCATCGACGCCCGCATCGAGGACCATCGGAACGATGCGCTCGTGATCGGGATAGATCGACGGATGCGCGACTGAGGTCACGCCTCCCGCCGCTCGAATGACCGACACTGCTTCCTTGATGCGGAAGCGCTCCTTCTCCACGTACCCAGGTTTCCCGGTGCCGATGAAGCGATCGAATGCTTCTGCGACCGAGGCGACGTAGCCGCGCTCGACGAGGGCTCGCGCGACGTGCGGACGGCCGACTGAGCCGCCTGCCGCGAGCTCCTGCACGCGCTCGGTCGTGATCATGAAGCCGAGCTCGCGCAGTTTGTCGACCATTGCGACTCCGCGCCGCGCCCGCGCCTCGCGAAACGAGTGAAGACGTTTGTCGATCCGCTCGTCGTGAGGGTCGAATGCGTAGGCGAGGATGTGAACGTCCACGCCTTCGAACGCGCACGAAAGCTCGACGCCCGGGATGAGCAGCACGCCCTGCTCGTCGGCGTAGCTCTTGATCTCGAAGTACGCCGCGAGGTTGTCGTGATCGCTGATCGAGACGATCGTGATTCCGTGCGATTTTGCGACGTCGATCACCTCGCGCGGCGAACGCGTGCCGTCGGAGTGATACGTGTGTGTATGGAGATCGGCGTAGCGCATTAGACACCACACTAGGCCGTCGGGACCTCGGCCGGCGCGAGGCTGCTCATCACCGCCTCACACCGCGCGCACGCTACTCCCTCTTCTTTGACCTCTTCGCGGAACTGCCAGCAGCGGCCGCATTTCATGCCGCGCGCCGGCTTCATCGTGACGCCGATTTTGCCGAGCCCTTCGACTTCGACGGCGTCGGCGATCGTGTCGTCAGCGGGACGGAAGTCGACGTGAGAGACGATGAAGAGCTTTGCGAGATCGATGTTGAGATTGCCGAGGAGCGCCTCGGGCGAGATCGCCGTATGCAGCACGATGTCGGCCTCGAGCGACTGCCCGATCTCCTTCGCCGCGCGTGCCCGCTCGAGCACTTTCGTCGCCGCTTCGCGCACTTTGAAGATGCGATCCCATGCCGCTTCGTCTTCGGTGCTCATCGCGGCAGCGTCGAGGCTCGGGAACTCGGTCAGATGAACCGACGCCACTTTCTTGCCAGGCATCGCCTCGTAGATCTCTTCGGCGGTGAACGAGAGGAGTGGAGCCATCGTGCTGACGAGTCCTTCCAGGACGCGGTACATCGCGGATTGCGCCGAGCGGCGCGCACGCGATTCGGGCGCTTCGCAGTACATCGTGTCTTTCGCCGCATCGACGTAGATCGCAGAAACATCGACGGTGCAGAGGTCGACGAGACGGTGATAGACGACGTGGAACTGATACTCCTCGTACGCCTGGCGGCAGCGCGCGAATGCCTGTGCAGCGCGACTGACGATCCAGCGGTCGACCGCAAGCAGTTCCTCCACCGGCAACATCGTCGCCGGATCGAAGCCATTCAGATTCGCCAGGAGGTACCGCGCCGTGTTGCGGATCTTGCGATACGCCTCGGCGATGCGCGCGATGATCTCTTTGCCGAGCGCCATGTCGTCGCGGTAGTCGATCATCGCAACCCAGAGGCGGAGGATGTCGGCGCCGTTCTGCTTGATGACATCCTGCGGCGAAACCACGTTGCCGAGGGACTTCGACATCTTGCGGCCCTTCTCGTCAACGACGAAGCCGTGCGTGATCACCTGCTGGAAAGGCGCTCCGCCTTCGATGCCGGTGCCGACGAGCAGCGACGACTGGAACCAGCCGCGATGCTGATCGTGACCTTCGACATAGACGGCGACCGGCCAGCCGAGCTCTTTCCGCCGCTTCGCGACTGCGATGTGCGAGCAACCTGAGTCGAACCAGACATCGAGGATGTCCATCTCTTTGCGGAATGCAGTGCCGCCGCATCCGCATGCGTGTCCCGGCGACAGGAAGTCGCTCGCGTCGCGCTCGTACCAGGCGTCGGCCCCTTCCGCGCGGAAATGCTCGACGACCTTCAGGAAAAACTCGGGCGAGGTGATCGCCTCGTTGCATTTTTCGCAGTACAGGACGGTGATCGGCACGCCCCAGAGCCGCTGCCGCGAGATGCACCAGTCGGGACGGTTCTCGACCATGCCGCTCATCCGCTCGACACCCCAGCCGGGAACCCATTTCACCTTGCGGATCTCTTTGAGCGCGCGTTTGCGGAGCGAGCCCTCGTCACCGTTGTCCATGGCGATGAACCACTGCTCCGTCGCACGGAAGATGACTGGATTCTTGCAGCGCCAGCAATGAGGGTATGGATGCGCGAATGTCTCCGCGTGCACGAGGACGCCGCGCTCGCGCAGATGCTCGACGATCAGCGGATTCGCTTTGAACACGTGCATTCCGGCCCAATGCGTCACGTCCGATGTGAACTCGCCGCGATGATTCACCGGCGTGTAAATGTCGAGTCCGTAACGACGGCCCGTGTTGAAGTCGTCGGCGCCATGACCGGGCGCCGTGTGCACGAGTCCCGTGCCCTGATCGAGCGTCACGTAGTCGCCGAGAACGCAGAGACCTTCACGCGGAAGAAACGCGTGCCGGTACTTGAGGTGCTCGAACGCCGCCCCTTTGAAGACCTTCGAGACGGTGTAATCGGCCCAGCCGAATTTCTTCGCGACCGGCTGCAGCAGCTCGCTCGCGAGAATGTAGTGCGCGCCATCGTGATCGACGATCGAGTACTCGAACTCGGGATGAAACGCGATCGCGAGATTTGCCGGCAGCGTCCAGGGAGTCGTCGTCCAGATGACCGCGTAGACCGGCTTCTCGATCGGGAGATCGAGGCTCGAGACCGATTCGTCGGTGAGGCGGAACCGCACGTACACCGACGGCGAGGTGTGCTCCTCGTACTCCACCTCCGCTTCGGCGAGCGCGGTCTGATCGTACGTGCACCAGTGCACCGGCTTGAGACCTTTGTAGACGTCGCCGGTCTGAAAGAAGCGGCCGAGTGCGTTGGCGATATCGGCCTCGTAGTTGAAGGCCATCGTCATGTACGGGTTGTCCCAGTCGCCGAAGATGCCGAGGCGGACGAAGTCGTCGCGCTGGATGTCGATGTACTTCGAGGCGAACTGACGGCAGGCGCGGCGGAACTCGGCTGCGCTCATGTCCTTCTTCTTGCTGCCGAGCTCTTTGTCGACCGCATGCTCGATCGGCAGTCCGTGACAATCCCAGCCGGGGACGTAGGGGGAGTCGAAGCCCATCATCGTCCGCGACTTCACGATGATGTCCTTGATGACTTTGTTCAGCGCGTGGCCGATGTGGATCTTTCCGTTGGCGTAGGGAGGACCGTCGTGCAGCACGAACTTCGGGCGGCCCGCCGACTTTTCACGGATGAGCCGGTAGATGTTGACGGAGCGCCACCGTTCGAGACGGGTGGGCTCGTTCTGCGGCAGATTCGCCTTCATCGCGAACGACGTCTGCGGCAGGTTGAGAGTTTTCTTGTAATCGCTCGAGCTGCTTTCAGCCATGGTGACCGGCCAAACTAACAGCGGGGGGGAGAGATTTCAATTGGTGGGAGGTTTGCGGTTACGGTTAACCGTTAGACCGTTACACCACTAACGCTCACGAACTACGGCACCCTACCCACTCCCTGCCACGACGCCGCGTCCGGGTGCTACGCGCAGGCGTTGACCGGGGCGGAGCGATGTGCCGCGGCGGAGGTCGTTGAGCTCGACGAGCTCGTCGACGGTGAGTTTGTGGCGGCGGGCGACCGAATAGAGGGTGTCGCCTTTGCGGACGGCGTAGTAGACCTTGCGGTCATCCGAGTGCGAGAGAAGTGCGCCGAGCTCGCGCGCTCGGACCGGCAGGAAGAGCGTCTCTCCCTTGCGCGGTTCTGTGCCGGATGAGAGGCCGTTCATCGCGAGAATCGTCTCGGGTTTTGTGTCGAGTTTGCGGGCGAGCTTCTCGATCGTGTCGCCGCCGCGGAGGGTGAAGGAGCAGACCTTCATGTTTGCGTCGTCGTTCTTCAGCGTCCTCGCTCGCGCCGCGATCTCGCTCGCGGCCGTAAGCGGCACACGTAACGAAGCGCCGCCCGGAGGCACGAGTCCGCGTCTCAGCGCCGGATTCATCTCGCGCAGGAGTCCGCTCTCGACTCCCGCTGCATCCGCGACGTAATCGAGCGACAGCGGACCGTCGACGTCGACGCGTTTGACCGACGGCTGCTCCGGCTCGCGCAGCGTGAAGCCGTACGTCGCCGGATCGGTTGCAATCATCAGCGTTGCGTAAAAGGTCGGAACATAGCCGCGCGTCTCTTTGGGGACCGCCGTCATTTCCAGGAGCTCCCAGAACGTCGAGGCACCCGTCTCGGCGAGCGCCCGGCTCACGCGTCCCGGTCCGCAGTTGTAGGCGGCGAGCGCGAGCGACCAGTCACCGAACCTGCGATGAAGATCTTTCAGATACGAAGCCGCCGCACGCGTCGAGGGCTCCGGATCGGCGCGCTCATCGACCCACCAGTCGACTCGCAGACCGTACTCGCGCGCTGTGTCGGGCATGAACTGCCACATCCCATGCGCGCCGGCGCGCGATGTGAGCGTCTGCGCGTACGCGCTCTCGATGACCGGCAGATAGGCGAGTCCCTTCGGCAGACCTTCCGCCTCGAGCGTGGCATCGATCATCGACTTGTACTTCGCGGAAAGCAGGAGCGAGGTCTGGATGCTGTCGTGCAGCCGGGTCGTGAAGTAGTCGAGCGCCCCGCGAACCGTTCGATGCTCGGGGATCGGAATCGATGCTGCCGCTTCGATGTCGGCTTCAGGAGCATCGCTCTTGTGTTGCTCGCGCGCGAGGATCGTGTCGTAAGCCTCCTCGAGTGACTTGCGGAACTCGGCGGACTCTGCACGGGAGGACTGAGGGGTGAGGACTGAGGAGTGAGTGGGGATCGCGGCGGGCTTCGTCGTCGTGGCGCAGGCCGCCAGGGAAACGGCGGCGAGCGCCGGCGCGAGCAGTCGTAACGTTTTCATCCACACCCTCCCCGCACGTATTCCGTACGCTACGTCTGATCGATTCTCACGTTCAGCGATACCGATTGGACATCGGAGCCGCTTTCCAGCTCGACCGAGTCGCTCTGCTGGTGCACAACTCCCTCTCCACCCTCGAAGGATACCGTAACGCGCATCGATTTCGCCCGGGGGAAGACGCCGGGTGGGACGTTGAGCGTCACCGCTTTGTGAATCTCGCGGCCGGAACGCGCTGCCTGGGCGGCCGCTTGTTCCTTCTTCGATTTCGAGGTCGACTGCGTGGCCCGCTTGCGCAGTGCCTCCAGCTCCGCCATCACGTCGATGGTCGAGCGGACCTTCACGGTTTTCACTTCAGGCGAAGCCTTGGACGGTTTCGCCGTCTGCCGGAACTCGACCTCGCCGACCCGCTGGATCGCGGCTGCGGAAGCGGCGGCAACTGCGACGGGCTCGGGAACGGCTTCGTCCGATGCCCTCACTTCTTCGATCTCCTCGGCGAGGGCGGACGCCGAAAAAGAGGGGGAGGAGATCGGCCGCGTCTCGAGTGCCTCGTCCTTGACGCGGAACTGCGCCACGTCGCCAAGACCGCGGCGCAGAGCCGGCTTTGACGTTTCTTCACCCGTCATACGCCGCCGCAGTGTGCGAAGGGTGAGCTTCGAGATCAGCTTCAGCGTCTCGAAGACTCCGTCGCCCGATTGCGCCACCGCCTCGACGTGCTCGTATTTCCGCCCGGGATCGAGCGCGTCGAGCAGCGACTCGATCGTTGCGACGTTCGGCAGGTCACGCTTGTTGAACTGAATCACGACCGGAAGATCGTCGACGTCGATACCTATCTCCGCGAGGTTCTCGCGCAGATTCCTGAAGCTGTCCACGTTGGCATCGAGCATCGGGAGCTGCGAGTCGGCGACGAAGACGAGACCATCGACCCCTTTGAGCACGAGCTTGCGGGTCGTGTTGTAGAAGACCTGGCCCGGGATCGTGTAGAGCTGAAGGCGGGTCTTGAAGCCGCCGATCACGCCGACATCGATCGGCAGAAGGTCGAAGAAGAGGGTGCGATCGCTCTCAGTCTCGAGGCTGACCATCTCGCCGCGGCTCTGCGGCGAAGTCTTTGCGTAGATGTGATGAAGGTTGGTCGTCTTCCCGCATAGGCCTGGACCGTAGTACACGATCTTTGCGGCCATCTGCATCGTTGCGTAGTTGAAGAAGACCATTTCTCAAGGGGCTCCAGCTCTCTCCAGACAGCGATTCGATGGTAGCACCCGCTACTCTGGGGTCGCAACCGTGGAGCGAGCGATCCAATCGGCGAGAAGTTTGTAGATTTCTGCAACTTGCGCGTCATCGGCGAGGGCCGCGAGGTGCGCTTTGAGCGTCGTCAGATCTCCGCGTGAAGCGGGTCCGGTGAAGCGTGCGCGACCCTCCTCCCGCTTCCAGTTATTCATCGCGGAGTAGGCAAGAGCCGTGAGGTCCTGGCGCGCGCCCTTGACGCCGGCGCGGTGCAGCGTCGCCTCCGCGATGTCGAGCATCGCCGCGACGTAGTTCGATCCGAACACGGCGCCCGCGTGATAGAGCGGCTTCATCTCCGCGCTGACCTCGGCGAAGCGCGCGCCGAGGGCCGTGGTCACGAGACGCGCTGTCCTGCGGTGCGCCCCTTCGAAGACGAGAAGGGTGTCGGAGAGGTCGCTCGGCTCGCCGACCGGAGGGAGAGCCTTGAGCGGATGAAGCGAGAAGCCGTCGCGAAGACTCCGCAGCGCGCCGCTCGCATGGAAGATGATCGCATCGGACTCGGGGATGATCGCGGCCACCTCCTCGATCGCCCGATCGCTCACGGCGACGAGCAGCAGCTCACACTCCGCCGCGAGCTCTGCGACAGGCCGCCGCGGAGCGCCGATGAGATCCGGCAGCTGGCTCAATGACTCATCGCGGAGCCACACGCCGGCAATCGGCCACCCGAGCCGCACCCACCCGGAGCCATACGCCCAAGCCGCCCGCCCCCCGCCGATGATTCCCAGTCGCATGGGGGGATTATGACTGAGGAACGAGGACTGAGGACTGAGGGATGAGGACTGAGTGGGTGACGAGTGACGGGTGACAACAGTGACAAGTGACAAGCGACAAGCGACAAGTGTCTGTTCCCTCGGCCCCTCGACCCTCGGCCCTCGGCCCCGAATCCTTTATCCTGCATAGATGAAGTTCCTCCTCGCGATCCTCTTTGCCGCCACAGTCGCCACGGCCTCCGCGGCGCCGCCTTCGACTTGCCGGACGGGCGATGCGTATGGGCGGGCTCTCTGCGCGTACCAGCGGCGCGAGTTTGCTGAGGCGGAGAGAGCGCTTCGGGCGATTGCGGATGTTGATGCGGCAGAGCCGATCACCATGCGAGCGAATTACTTTCTCGCCAGGACGCTCATGAAGACGGGACGGTTTGGCGAGGCTTCCGCGGTGTTCATCAGAATCTATCGCCTCGACAAGCCGTTCTATGACGCGTGGGCATGCGACTATCTGCTTGGAGAATGCCGCAAGGCGGAGGGGAAGGGGTAGGACGGAAACTCCGGATTGACGGCTGAGCCCACTCAGTCCTCAGCACTCAGTCCTCAGTCCTGAACGCGATGCCATCGTCGAACTTTGAACTTCGCCGCAAGCTACTGCAGCTCGAAGCGCTGTACGACGTCGGTCGTGCGCTCAACACGCTCCGGCCGGAGCCGGAGCTGCTCGAGGAGCTGATGCAACGGGCGATCGCGGTGCTCGACGCCACCTCGGGGTTCGTATTCTCGCTCGACGACAAGCTCACCGTGCAGCATCAGTTCGTCTTCGAGCTCGAGATGCCGGCGGCGGATGCGGTGCTGGCCGAGCCGCCCGTGCGCCAGGTGCTCGCCTCGCGTGAGGCGATGTCGCTCTCGGTCGGGAAGTTTCTCGGCGGACCAGCGAGCGATCTCCTCATCGCGCCGATGGTTGCAGGCGAGGTGACTCTCGGCGTCATCGGGGTCGGCGGCAAGGAAATCCGCGGCGAAAAGAGCGGAGCCTTCGTCGAGGACGATCTTCGATTTCTCTCGTCGCTCGCCTCGATCGGTGGCGCTGCGATCGACAACACGCGGCGATTCCATCGCCTCGATCTCATGCGCGAGACCCTCGAGGATGAGAACCGCTCGCTCAAGCAGCGGATGTTGCGCGACTACAGCGACCGGCTGATGATCGGCGAGTCGCCGAAGATGCAGCGGGTCATCGACCTCGTCGCGCGCGTCGCCGACAGCCACGCGAGCGTCCTCATACGTGGGGAGTCGGGGACCGGCAAAGAGATGGTGGCGCGTCTCATCCACGGCAACTCGCCGCGGAAGAATGGTCCCTTCGTCGCGATCAATTGCGCAGCGCTGCCCGAGACGCTGCTCGAGTCGGAGCTCTTCGGCATCGAGCGGGGAGTGGCGACCGGCGTCGAGGCGCGTCCTGGCAAGTTCGAGCTCGCGCGCGGCGGAACGGTGTTCCTCGACGAGGTCGGCGACATCCCGCTCGCATTGCAGGCGAAACTGCTCCGCGTGCTGCAGGAGCGCGAGGTCGAGAAGCTCGGCGGACGGCGCCGCATCCCGATCGATGTCCGCATCCTCTCCGCGACGCATCGCGTTCTCGAAGAGATGATCGAGGCCGGCTCGTTCCGGCAGGATCTTTACTATCGCCTGAAAGTCGTCGAGATCACGCTGCCGCCTCTGCGCGAGCGGAAAGACGACATCCCGCGCCTCGTCCACTTCTTCCTCGACAAGTACGGGAAACGTGAAGGTCTCAAGGACGTGCGCATCACGCAGGAAGCGCTTCAGAAAATCATGCGGTATCCCTTCCCCGGCAACGTGCGAGAGCTCGAGAATCTGATCGAGGGGGCGCTGGCGCTCACGGTCGATCCGGTCATCGATCCCGGCGACCTGCTCCTGCCGGAAACGGTCGGGGGAGTGGACACGGGCGCGACCACGGGCGAGCTGGTCTCGCTGGATGAGCTGGAGAGCCGTTACGTCGCGCGGGTGCTTGCCCATACCAAGGGGAACCTGTCAGCGGCGGCCAGGATCCTGGGGATCGACCGGAAGACGCTTTACCGGAAGCGGCTGGATGCGTCCACTAATGCCCCATCTGAGAACATTTGGGACATTCACTAGTAAAATACTGATTATAAATGCGATATTCGTACAATTCCAATGAGAAACCCTGATGCAGGGCAATTATCCCCAGTCAGATTCTGCGCTGTCTTTTCGTTGCAGGTTGTGTAAACTACGCAGTGTCAGAAGGTTAAGAGGGGTTGAGCTGATCCGGCACGAGTGGCAGTCGCGTTGCTCTAGGGAGGTCCCAACGAAAGAGGGGGAATCCCATGAACAACATCGCACAAGCCCGCACCAAAGCCGAGTCGCTGGTCTCCGCCAACTATCTGATTCCCTCCATGCTGACGGTCAACACGGCAGCTCTGTTCGCTCTCGACTCGCTCGGGCACATCCCGAACTGGCTCAAGACCGCCGCCGCGCTTTTCTTGGCGTTCTAACGACCGCGCCCGCAGTCCGGGAACACACATGACCACCACCGCTGAGCGGCAGATGGAGCTCACGCTCCCGATGGTCGCGGATATCGAGATCGCGGCCGCGCGTGCGGCCGGCAATCTCGCCCGCGAGATCGGGATGAGCGCCGAGAAGATCGATGAGATGGCTCATGCGATCATCGAGGCGTGTATCAACGCGCGGGAGCACTCCTGTTGCGTCGACAATCGCATCTATCTAAGATTCGTCGGCACCTTGCAGGGAGTTGGTAATCCGCGCGTCGATATCTGGATTACCGATCACGGCAGAGGCTTCGATTTGATCGAAGCCCGCACACGACGGCAGAAGCTCGGAACCGCCTATAAGCGCGGCCGCGGGATTCAGCTCATGGAAGCTCACATGGACGAGGTGGAGATCATCACCAGCGCCGAAGGAACTACTGTCCACATGGTCAAGCTCGAGAACGCCAAAGCGGGAAATCATGACTGAGGAATTGAGAGTCGTCGTCGAACGCCGCCCCGCGGGGGCGATCCTCTACACGCGCGGATACATCAACAACGTGGGAGGCGAAGAGATCGCCAACCGCGCCTACGAGCTGATGGACGACAACGTGCGCGCCATCCTGCTCAATCTGCGCGAGACCAAGATCGTCAACTCGATCGGCATCTCGATCCTCATCGAGATCATCGAGAAGATGATGGACAAGGGGGGCCGAATCTCGTTCTGTTGCCTCACTCCCGTCATCCACAAGACCTTCCAGATCATGGGCCTCGCGAACTACGCCACGATCTTCGACAGTGAAGACGCGGCGCTCAAGGAGCTGAATCTTCACAACCAGTGAGTCCTGAGTGCCGGATTGCCCGGCGCACTCAGCACTCAGCATTCAGTCCTCAGCACTCGGAAAATGCCAGCGGTCCTCCATTTCGCAGACTTTCTGAACGATCTCCGGCAGGTCGAACGCCCATCACTGCCGGGGCAGGCGGCGCGCATTCTCGAAGCGTTCATAACGCACACGCCGTTTGATTCCGGCGTGCTCTACCTCCGTGAAGGTCGCGAGACATCGATGCGGCTCGCCGCGAAGTCGCAGCAGGTCGTCGCTCCCGAGATCCTCGATGAAGCGGGTCTGCACGGAGAGCTCCTGCTCGAGCCTCGGCCGCATCTGGTCGTTCCTCTCCGAATGCACCGCGAAGACTTTGGCGTCCTCGCTCTTTCGAGGGTCGGCTCCGAGGTCACCTCCGACGATGAGGTCGCGATGGTTCGCGCCGCGGCAGACTATCTCTCGACGCACCTGACGAACACTCGTCTCGTTCAGGAGATGCGCGAAGGAGACTTCCAGCTCAAGTACCGTTTGTGGGAGCTCGAGTCGCTCTACGACATCGGTCTGTCGATCGCGTCGACGCTCAACATCGACGAGCTCGCCGACCAGATCCTGTTCCGGATGATCTCGCTCACGAATGCCCGGCGTGCGGCGCTCTTTCTTCGCGACGGCAAACGCTTCACGCTCTTCCGTGAGTTTGGCGAGGTGCGCGCCGACTTCCTCGATCAGGAACTGGCCGACCGGCTGCTCGAAGCGGGCGCGCCGCTCAGCTTCCAGGAGAACACCGACTGTATCTTCCCCGGCTGCCAGGCCTACGTCGCTGTTCCGATCAAGGGGAACAATGCGGTCGTGGGAGTTCTGGCGGCGGCCGATCGCGAGACGCGCGAGGGAGGAATCGGGGCGTTCGAGGCGAATGAGCTTCGCCTCCTCTCGCTGTTCGCCACGCAGGCTGGCATCGCGCTGGAGAACGCGCGGCTCCACAAGGAAGCGCTCGAGAAGCAGGCGATGCAGCGCGACCTCGAGCTCGCCGCGACGATTCAGCGCGACATTCTCCCGAAAGCCATTCTGCAAATCGAGGGCATCGAGATCTCCACGCTCGCGCGCCCGGCCCGGCAGGTTGGCGGCGACTATCACGCGTTTTTTCATCGCGACGGAATCCTCACGCTGCTCGTCGCCGACGTCGCCGGAAAATCGATCCCCGCCGCGCTGCTCGTCTCCGCCCTCCACGCGGCCGTGCAGCTTCTCTTCGCCGAGGGGCGAGGGCTGGGGGAGATCGCGACCGAGGTCAATCGCCACATTCACAACTGGTCGGCCGAGAACAAGTTCATCACGATGGTGATGGCGTCAATCGACGTGGAAACCGAGTCGATCGAGTTCGTCAATGCGGGCCACAATCCGGCGTACGTCATCACCGGCGGCAAGTTCGAGACGCTCAACTCGCACGGGCTTCCGATCGGCATCATGGCGGGAACGCGCTACGTCTCGCAGCGACGCCCGTTTCCCGCCGGCTCGTCGATCGTGCTCTACAGCGACGGCATCACCGAAGCGGAAAACGTCGCCGGCGATGAGTTCGACAACCCTCGCCTCGAAGAAATCCTCGCCGCCGACGCCAACGCATCGCCCGCCACTCTGCGCGACCGCATCATCGAAGCTGTCGACGCCTTCGTCGCCGAAGCACCGCAGAAGGACGATCAGACGCTCGTGATTGCGCGACGGCGCTGAGTCCTGAGTGCTGAGTGCTGAGTCCTGAGCTACGATGCGTGAATTCAATCTGGACGCAAAGGCGGCTTTGTGCGAAACCTGGTTCTCGGAGCAGTCGTCGCGTTGTCTTCGCTTCCGCTCTTCGCCGTCGAGAGTCCCGAGTATCGCGCTCTGCGGGCGGCGCGCCCGGACGGCCGCACCGTCGCGGTCAAGAACCTGACCCTGGCGCGCAACGAATTCAGGCTGACGTTCAACGGCACGTTCCACCTCCTCGCGCCCGCGAACGACCGGACATTCGGCGCTGTCTTCGTAGGCACCGGAACCTACGAGCTGCGGCCGGCGAGTGAGACGGAGCGGCGCCATCTCGTCTACGTCACCGCGACGAAGGATCTCGAGATCTTCACCGACAGCTTCGAGAAGATGGTCCTGCTTTTCGCCGACAGTACTGCGGAGGAAATCAGCAAGGGAAGCGCGATCGTGAACGGCGCTCCCGATCCTCGCGCGGTCACCATCTATGACGAGTATCTCAGCGAGCAGAAGCGCCGATACCAGGTCAATCTTCATCTCCGCGTTCTGCAGGATCTGTTGAACGGGAAGCAGGGAAAGGGAGTCTTCCTCGCGACGGTCGACAGCGCGAAGCACGAGCCGGTGCTCCTCGTCACCGATCCAGCAGGGATCAGCGCGCTCGCCGCCCGATTCGCCGACTTGAGCGGCGAGGAAACGGCGCTCCTCTCATTCGACAACAACAACGGCGGTCTCTGGTACCTCGGAAGTCCAGCAGACAAGCGCGCGAGAGGTTCCGCTCCTCGGATGCTCGTCGATGCGACCCGGTACGTGATCGATACGACGATCGAGTCGAAGCTCGAGATCAAGGCATCGACTGCGATTCACTTCGAGACGAAGGTGGCGGCGCTGCGTGTCCTCCCGCTCAACATCCTGCCGAAGCTCCGTCTGCGCTCGGCGACCTTCGCTGCCGAAGGAGCAGAGCCGGTCGAGGTCGCGCTCGTGCAGGAGGAGATCGATCTCGGCAAACTCGCAAGACTCTTCCGCGAAGAGGTTGCTGACGCCGATGCCGCAGTCGTATTTCCAGCGCCGCTCGCTGCCGGAACTCGCGGCGTGCTTCGGCTCGAGTATGACGGCCGCGAGGTCCTGCGCGAGGTCGGACCTGACAGCTACTCGGTTCGTGCGCGCGAGAGCTGGTACCCGAATACGGGAACGTTCATCGATACGGCGCTTTACGAGCTGACCTACCGTTTCCCGAAACGGAACAACCTCATCTCGACGGGAAAGCTCGTCAGCGAGTCGGAGGAGTCGGGCCGGAAGACCGCTGTGTGGAAATCGGAGCAGCCGATGCGCGTGGCGGGATTCAATTTCGGCCGCTTCGACAAGACCACGCGCCTCGACGAGCCCTCGGGCACGCAGATCGACGTCTACACGACGGGCGACCGCAAGAAGTTCGCGAACGATTCGTTGGCCGACGCCATGAACACCGCGCGCCTCGGAACTGTTTTCTTCGGCAAGCCGCCGTACACCCCTGTGTCGGTTACGCAGCAGGCGGAGTGGTTTTTCGGGCAGTCGTGGCCCTCGCTCATCTACCTCCCGACGCTCGCGCTCACGAGCTCGACAGAGCGCGTATTCATGTTCGAGGACGCAGGCCCCGAGGTGTTCGGCCTCAACGAGTTTGCAAAGATGGTCGGGTGGCACGAGTTCGCCCATCAGTGGTGGGGACACGCGGTCGGCTGGCAGAGCTACCGCGACCAGTGGCTTTCGGAGGGCTTCGCCGAGTTCACCTCAGCTCTCGTCATCAACGCGACCGAGAGCTTCGACAAGTACAACGACTACTGGGAAAGACGGCGGCGCGAGATTCTGCAAAAGAACCGCGGCGCATCCATTGCTCCCAACGACACAGGCCCCATCTCGCAGGGTTTTCGGCTGAGCACCCGGTATGCGCCCGGCGCGTATCAGACAGTGATCTATTCGAAGGGAGCGTACGTCGTCCACATGCTGCGGATGATGTTGCGCGACTCGAGGAGCAAGAATCCCGACGAGCGCTTCGTGAAATTGATGCACGAGTTCGTGTCGGCGTACTCAGGCAAGAGTCCTTCGACAGCCGACTTCCAGAAGATCGTCGAGAAGCACATGACGAAGGCGATGGACGCAGGCAACGACGGGAAGATGGACTGGTTTTTCAACCAGTGGGTCTACGGGAACGAAGTCCCTCGCTTCAAGAGCACTGTAGTCGCAAGTGACGCCGGCAGTGGGAAGATCCGCCTCGCAGGGGCAGTCTCGCAGGAAGGCGTCTCATCCAGTTTCGTGTCCATCGTCCCTCTCTACGCTGACCTCGGCAAAGAAGGCGTCTTCCAGATTGGCGCGATCCGGCTGGTCGGAACGACCTCACAGCCGCTCGACATGCAAGTACCAATGCCAAAGGTACCCAAACGGATCATGGTGAATGCGTTCCACGATGTGCTCGCGAGAGATTGAGAACGGGAGCGGGAAGGTTGAAGGGGCGGAGGTTGAATGTTGAACGAGAGGGGAGCGGGAATTGTGAATGTTGAATGTTGAATGTTGAATGTTGAATGAGTAGCCGGGTTTTAACATTCAACATTCAACATTCCCGTCTCTCGTTTTGCATTCTGCTTCCCCCCACAAAATCACTCCCCCCGAAACCGTGCCTCCCTCTTCCCCAGAAACGCCGCCATTCCTTCAGTCGCATCCTTTGACCGGAATGCCTGAACCTGGTGCTCGCTCTCGAGCTCGATCTGGCTTCGGAGGTCATTGCGCTCCGACAGAGCGAGCGCCCGTTTGATGCCGGCGATCGCGATCGGCGGGCCGGCTGCGAACGTGTCTGCGAGCTTCATCGTTTCGGCGAGAAGATCAGCCGCTGCAACGACGCGGTCGACCATCCCGATCGCGAGCGCTTCGGAAGCGTCGATGATCCGGCCGCTCATCATCAGTTCGAGGGACCGGCTTCGTCCGACGAGTCGAGGAAGAAGCCAGGTGCCGCCCCAGTCGGGATGGATTCCGATCTTCACGAACGTCTCGCCGAGCTTTGCCTGATCCGAGGCGATCCGGTAGTCGCAGGCGAGCGCGAGGTTGCAGCCGGCGCCGGCCGCAACGCCGTTGATCGCGGCGATGACAGGCTTCGGCATCTCTGCGATCGCCAGGACGATCTCACGTCCGGCTTCGAGGAGTCTGCGAAAGCCCGCGATGTCGCCCTGTTGTTGCAGGCCGTCCATGTAGTCGAGGTCTCCTCCTGCGCAGAAGGCGCGGCCCGCTCCGGTGATCACGAGGGCGCGGCATGCTGCATCGGCGGCGGCACTCTGGAGCGTGTCGAGCAGCTCCTCGCGCATCGTTCCTCCGAACGCGTTGAGCTTGTCAGGACGGTTGAGGGTGATGCTCGTAACGGGGCCGTGGGTTTGACTCACGATCAGCGGCATGGGGCGGAGTTTACCGTGTAGACTTTCGTCTCGAATGGTGAAAAAAGTAGTGAAGTGGACCGTCTACGCGACGATCCCCGTCGCGCTCTTTCTACAGTTCACGCACGGGAACATGGTCGCGCGATTCATCTTCTCCTGCCTCGCGGTGTTACCCGTCGCCGCATGGATCGGCCACGGCACCGAGCACCTCGCGCACCGCCTGGGGCCGACGTACGGCGCGCTCCTGAACGCGACGTTCGGCAACTTTGCCGAAATGGTGATCGCGATCTTCGCGATCCGGGCGGGGCTCGTGGATGTCGTGCGGGCATCGCTCGCCGGCGCGATCGTGGCGAATCTGCTCGTCGTCGCAGGCTTTGCGATGCTGATGGGCGGCTGGAAGCGCCAGACACAGAAGTTCAACGCGCTCTCAGGCGAGGTGCAGGGAGGTCAGCTCATCCTCGCGGTTGGGGCTCTCCTCGTGCCAGCGCTCTTTTTCCGAGCCGCGAACGAGGCGCATCATCCCGAGTTGATTCACCAGGTATCGATCGGCACCTCGATCATCCTGCTCATCTGCTACGCGGCGGGTCTGTACTTCAGCTTCAAGACTCATAAAGAGCGCCTCAACGCGATCGGCAGCACGCACGGTGAGATCGAGGCTCTCGAGCTCTGGAGCGTGAAGAGGGCGCTGGGAGTTCTCTTCGGTGCGAGCGTGCTGATGGCCGTGGTGGCCGAGGGACTGATTCATACGGCGGAGCAGGCGGGAAGGGCGTGGGGGTTCAACGAGGTCTTCCTCGGCTTCGTAGTTCTGGCGATCGTCGGCAACGCGGCAGAGCATTCGACCGCGGTCGTGCTCGCGATGCGCGATCAAATGGACACGGCGCTCAACATTGCGATGCAGTCGAGCGTTCAGATTGCGCTCTTCGTGACGCCTGTGATGGTGTTCCTCTCGTATCCCCTCGGACATCCGCTCGATCTCATTTTCCATGGTTTCGAGCTGCTCGCGGTCGCGCTCGCGGTGGCGGTCTTCTCGTACCTGATCATCAATGGAGAGAGCAACTGGTTCGAAGGGGTGCAGCTGCTGGCGATGTACGCGCTGATCGCCGTTGCGATTTACTACCTTCCGACGGCGGTGGCGGCAGTGAAGCCGGCCGGACACTGATGACACCTGACCGGCGCCCGTGGGGGCGGCCGTATCTCTTCGAGGTGCTCGCGGTAGCGAATCTCGCGGTGATCGCCATTGCCGCGTCGCGCGTGAATGTCTCGATTCTCGGATCGCTGCCCGACACGCTCATTCAGTTCCTGCCGATGCTGCTCGGCTACGCGCTCGGGGGGATCGTGGTGCGTGCGGCGGTCTCGGCGTATCGAAAAGAGCTGCCGGCGTTCATCCTCGTGATCCGTCGTGCGGGATGGATCACCGACACGCTGCGGCTGGCGCTGTTCGGCGCGATCACGATGCATGCGTATTTCTGGATCAAGCTGCTCGTGCCGGTGCTTCATCCGCGGCTCTTCGATCAGGAGCTGTGGAACATCGACCAGGCGATGATGGGAGGTCTCTCGCCGAACGTTCTCTTCATCAACATCTTCTCCGCGCCGGCCGCGATGCGGACTATCGACTGGACGTACGCGCGCGTCTTCTTCGCAAGCATGACCATCGCGTTCGCATTTTTTCTTTCTGCACCCAGCCGCCGCGTGCGGATTGCGTTCACGACCGGCAACACGATGATGTGGCTCGCCGGCGCGTGGCTCTACATGCTGCTGCCATCGCTCGGTCCTGCCTACCGGTTTCCTGACCTCTGGCTTCCGTTGCGCGAGATGCTTCCGATCACGCATCACTTTCAGGCGCTGCTCATGCGCAACTATCAGAATGTGCTGCGGCTGGTGGGAGGGACGCCTTCGAGCGTGCAGCTTGCGTTCGGGATCGCTGCGTTTCCGAGTCTTCACGTGGCCTTTCAGACGTTCGCGTTTCTCTGGATGAGGCGCGTGTGGGGGTACGGGGAGATCGTGTTCGGCGTCTTCACTCTGCTGATCGCGATCGGATCGGTCGTTACCGGATGGCACTATCTGATCGATGCGGTGGCGGGAGTCGCGCTCGCGGCGGGAAGCTACTGGCTCGGCACGAGGCTCTGGCACGTGCCGCGGTGGCGTAGATTGCGCCTCGGTGCGCCCCGCGAAGCCGGGTCGGAATGACACGCAGAATTTGGCTTGGCCGGCGCGCGTTTTTATACCTGTGACAGTCACGCTCGAACAGGCCCTCGAGAAGCGGACCGCTGCCGCCGCGCCTGAGCTCGTTGATCGACTCGAGAACAACGCCGTTCGCTGCTACTCATGCGGACATCGCTGCAAGGTCCTCAACGGACTGAAGGGAATCTGCAAAGTCCGGTACAACGAGGGGGGCGTGCTGAGAGTGCCGCGCGGATATGTTGCCGCGCTGCAGGTCGATCCGATCGAGAAGAAACCGTTCTTCCACGCGTATCCCGGCGCTCTCGCGCTCTCCTTCGGCATGCTCGGCTGCGACTACCACTGCGGGTACTGCCAGAACTGGGTCACCTCGCAGGCGCTGCGCGATCCGATCGCGGGGGCGCCGCCGATGGACGTCGAGCCGGCCGACATCATCCGGCTCGCGAAGAAACATGGCGCGCAGGTCATCACCTCGACCTACAACGAGCCGCTCATCACATCCGAGTGGGCCGTCGAGATCTTCCGCGAAGCGAAAAAGGAAGGGCTCGTCTGTTCGTACGTCTCGAACGGCAATGGGACGGAAAGAGTGCTCGACTACCTCGAGCCGTATATCGATCTCTACAAAGTGGACCTCAAGGGCTTCAGCGACCGCCACTACCGTGACCTCGGCGGCACGCTGCAGCCCGTGCTCGAAACCATCCGCGCGCTCAAGCAGCGAAAGATCTGGGTCGAGATCGTCACGCTCGTCATCCCCGGTTTCAACGATTCCGATGAAGAGCTGACCGGCATCGCCGAGTTCCTCGCTGACGTTGACCGCGACATCCCATGGCACGTCACCGCGTACCATCAGGACTACAAGATGACGGAGAACGCGAACACCAAAGCGGGGACGCTGATACGCGCGTACGAGATCGGCAGGCGCGCGGGGCTCCGGTACATCTATCCGGGCAACATTCCGGGCGGGTTCGGCGATCTCGAAGGGACGCATTGCCCGTCGTGCAATGCGCTCGTCATCGGGCGCACCGGTTTCCGCGTGACCTCATATCGGCTCGTTGACGGACGCTGCCCTGATTGCGCGACCGGGATTCCCGGTGTCTGGCACGGCGGTGCGTCGGTCGGGCGCAGTGGAGTCGCGCGCGCAATCAGGCTGGAATAGCGCGTGCTACTCTTCGCGGTTCGATGGACGGGTTTCACGACATTGCAGGTGTCGCCGATCTCCCTGCTGGCCGCGTGACCACGCGCGTCGTTGGAGATCGCAGGATCGCGCTCGCACACACGGTGGATGGATTCTTTGCGCTCGACAATACCTGTCCACACCGTGGCGGGCCGCTGGGAGAAGGCGATCTGATCGGCAGCGAGGTCGTCTGCCCGTGGCATCTGTGGGGCTTCGATCTCGCAACGGGCGTCTGCGCCGGAAACCCCGAGATTACGGTCGTGAAGCACGAGGTGCGCGTCGAAGGAAATCGAGTGCTCGTGAAGCTGGCGCCGCGTGCCGTCGTCGAGGAGCTGCTGTGAATCCGCGCGCACTGCGTCACGTCGACATCTACGGCTCAGCCGGCCGGCTCGAAGCGCTTTATCGCGAGCTTCAGGATCCCGCCGCGGTGGCGATCGTCTGCCATCCGCTCACGACCGGCGGCGGGACGCTGCACAACAAGGTCGTCTTCCGCGCGGCGCGCGGGCTCGAGAGCGCGAACGTCGCGACACTGCGCTTCAACTTTCGCGGCGCGGGCGGAAGCGCGGGCCATTTCGAACGGGGCGACGGCGAGCATGACGACTTTCTCGCGGCACTCGCATGGGTTCGGAAGACGCACCCCGAGAAGAAGATCATCGCCGGAGGCTTCTCGTTCGGCGCCTGGGTCGCGAGCCGCGCCGCGTGCACGGATCCCGGCATCCACGCGATCTTCATCATCGGCGCGCCGGTCAACAATTACGACTTCGGATTTCTCCACGGATGCGAGAAGCCGATTCTCTTTCTTCACGGCACGAAGGACGAGCACGGCGACGTCGCGAAAGTCGAGAAGCTCGGCCAGCACATGCGGAACGCCGAGAGCATCATCGTCACAGGCGCCGATCACTTCTTCACCAAACAGATCGAAGCCGTCGAAGAGACCATGCGCACCTGGGCCGAAGAACTGCTCGCGACGTAGATCGGGGTCATTCCGAGCGCAAGCGAGGAATCTGGGCGGCGGGTCACTCTCCTTTCCCCAGATTCCTCGCTTACGCTCGGAATGACCGGCATGTGTCGTGACCTGCCGCGGTGCAGCCGTTGACCCTTCGCTGCGCTCAGGGTTGGATTGCTTTCACAGCCTCACTTCGCGCAGAAACTCCAGGCCTTTGATCGTCCTCGTCCCGTGCCACGTGAAGAGGTGACCGGGAAACGGGCCGATGATTCGCTTGGCAATTGGCGCCAACGCGGCCGCATCGGCCGCCGTGAAGAGATACGGCTCGTCCGGCAGAAAAATCACGTCGGGCCGCAGGGCTGCGATCTCATCGATCGAGATGGTCGGATAGCGAGTCCGGTCACCGGCAACGTTTCTCCCGCCTGCAGCCGCGACAAGCGAGGAGACGTAGGTGTCGCCGCCGCACCACATCCACGGCTGCTTCCAGATCGGACATGCAAACGTGAAACTCCGTTGCGGAAGTGCTGCGAGCTGCGACTCGATTGAGCGGATCAAGTCGCGGGCGCGCGCCTCACATCCATGCAGGACGCCGACGTCTTCGATGCACAAGGCGGCCTCTGCGACGCTTTTCGGCTCGCTGACGAAGACGCGCGCGAACATCTCGATCTCCTTCGCATGGCGCTCGAGATTCTCCTCGAGGTTCATGTGCACGAGATCGGGCTTCAGCTCGCGGATCAGATCGATGCGCGGATTCTTCGTTCCTCCCACGCGTGGCAGCACGAGATCTGGCGGGAAGATGCAGAAGTCGGTGATGCCGGCGACGTTCGCGCCGGCGCCGAGGTCGAACAGCGTCTCGGTCACTGACGGCACGAGCGATACGATGCGTCGCGGCGGATGAACAGCATCGAACGAGCGCCCGAGCGCGTCACGAATCACCGCGGCATTGTACGGAGACTGCCGCTGCAACTCGTCTGCATTCTCATTGTCTCGGCGGGCGCTCAGCTCGCGCTGGCCGTCCGCTTTTTCGGGTTTATGACCGGCGATGATGTCGAGGTGCTGGCTGAGGCGTTTCGCGTGGCGACCGGATTTCGCTACCGCGCATGGGACATTCGCAACCTCTTCATTCCCGACTTTGTCGTCGCGCCGCCGATCCGTGTCGCAGTCATGCTGGGAGTCAGCAGCGTTCGCGTCCTCGCAGTGATCGCGACGTTGCCGTTCATAGGCGCGCATGCCGTCAGCACGATCCTTGTTCAGAAACTCGCCCTCCGCTTCACGCGCGACGACGGTGCGTCGATCGCCGCTGCCGCGCTCTTCGCGCTCCATTGGATTCCGCTGGGATTCGGCAGCACGGTTTATCCCCGTACGCTCGCGACAACAGCCGTGCTTGCGGCGGTCTATCTACTCCTCTGCCGCTCATCGCGGGCTGCTGGGCTGGTCGCGGGTGCGCTCGCGGCGGTGGCGTTCGCCGACCGTTTCAGCGAAGTTGTGTTCCTCCTGCCGCTTGCGATCGTCGCCCGGCGTCGAGTGGTCTGGCTGCTGGCAGGATTTGCGTCAGTCGTATTCGTGACGATCGGTTTCTACGATGCTGTGACCTGGGGCGAGTGGTTCGGCAGTCTGCGCAAGTTCGCGCAGCTCACCTTCATCGAATCCGACTTCGCGTCGCGCGTCAAACACCAGAGTTCACTCTGGTATCTGCTGACCTTGCCTCGGTGGTTGTCTCCTTTCCTGATTCCATTGATGTGGTCGGGATTGCGCCGTGAAGTTCCGGGCGAGGGTCTCCGTCCATCCAGTGAAGCCGTCACGATTGCGATGTTCGTGGTTGTGCCGCTCGTCGCGTTCTCCGCAGTGGCGCACAAGGAGCTCCGATATCTTCACGGAGTGTTGCCATGGGTTGCATTGCTCGGGGCGATGGGGCTCGCGCGGTTCGGTCGGATCGCGGGGATGTCGCTTGTCGCGGGAAGCATCATCTGGCAGTTGTACGGACTCAATACGTTCGCGAAGAAATCGATGCCCGCGGTCGTGGCGGCCGGACAGCTCGGTAAGGATGCTTCGGTCGACACGGTTGCGATGTCGCAGTTGTGGGCATACGGCGACCGTCTCTACTTTGGTGATCGCATGCAGGTGGTCGATGTCGGTACGCCGCCGGTTCGGCTTCGCGAGGGACTTCACGCGGACGCGATCTGCCTCTACGAGAGGGACGTTGTGCCGGAAATCGAGGTGGCGCTGGGGGAAGCGGGGTTCAGGAAGAGCGTCATTCTCCGTTCGGGTCGAGCGCGCGCCGTAGTCGTATACCGGCGTCGTGCCGCTAGCGCAGCAGTTTCCGAAACTTCGGATCGAGCGCGTCGATGAGGCCGTCGCCGAGGAAGTTGAGGCCCATGACGGCGAGCATGATGGCGGCGCCGGGGAAGATCGCGAGATGGTTGGCGAGGCCGAGGTAGCGTCGGCCGGCGGTCAGCATCGCGCCCCACGACGGCGTCGGCGGCTGCACGCCGAGGCCGAGGAACGAGAGTGCTGCTTCGGCGAGAATCGCGCCGGCGAGTCCGAGCGTCGCCATCACGATCACGGGATTGATCACGTTCGGAAGCACGTGCATGACGATGACGCGCGGCGATCTCGCGCCGAGAGCGCGCGCGGCCGTCACGTACTCCATTTCGCGCACCTTCAACACCTGCCCTCGCACGAGGCGCGCGTAGCCGACCCACCCGATGGTCGCGAGTGCGAGAATGACGTTGTTCAGGCTCGGTCCGAGAACCGCGACGAGCGCGATCGCGAGCAGGATGCCGGGGAATGCGAGAAGGATGTCGCAGAGCCGCATCACAAGCACGTCCATGATGCCGCCGAAATAGCCGGCCATCGCGCCGAGGGTGACACCGATGAGCGACGCGATGATGACCACGCTGAAACCGACGCGCAGCGACACGCGCGCGCCCCATACGATGCGCGACAGCACGTCCCGCCCCAGATCATCGAGCCCGAGCAGATGCTGCCTGGACGGCTTCTCGAGCCGGCGCGCCGTGTCCTGATAGTTGGGGTCTTCCGGCGCGATGAGCGGCGCCAGCAACGCGATCAGCAGCAGCGTCACGGTCAGCAGCAGACCGGAGGTGAAAGCGAAGTTGCGGAGAAGACGCTTGAGATTCTTCATCCGTCTACCCCAGCTTGATCCGCGGGTCGGCGATCCCGTACAGCAGATCGGCGATGAAGTTCACCATGATGTAAGTCAGCGCGATCACGAGAATCGACGCCTGCACCTGCGGATAGTCGCGCGTGGTGATCGACTGAATCAGAAGTCGCCCGAGTCCCGGCCACGAGAAGATCTGCTCGGTGATGATCGCGCCGGTCAGCAGCGATCCGAACTGCAGCGCGAG
>JAENWF010000059.1 GCA_016650215.1 Thermoanaerobaculia bacterium | reverse complement strand
CGCTGAGGATGACAGCAACGCGTCACGCGTCACTACTCAGTCCTCACTCCTATAAACTCTGCCCGTGACGGATGTCGCGCGTGAACTGCCGCGGCGCGTGCTCGCAGCGCTGCTGTGGGTCGCGGCCTTTTGCTTTGCCACGGGAGCCTTTCTCTCGTCGACGCTGCTTCTGCGAGGCATCCCTCCGACGCCGCATGTCGCTGTCGGTCGCGTCACGATCGAGAATGTTTCGAAGGGGCGCGAGTACCTGACCGCGGCGCTCTTCTTCGTCATCGTTCCAGCAATCACGATCGCGCTCTTCCGTCTCGGCGCGCGCGTCAATGAGAGGCTCCGCCGCCGGGTCTCCGCCGAAGGGGTGAAGAATCTCGTTTCGCTCGCGTTCATTCTTCCGTTCTTTCTCGCGCCGTTTCTCTACCTCACGACGTTCAAGTGGGGCTGGCCGCTGCTGGTGCCGCTGCTGCTGCAGATCGTGCCGTTGTCGATCATCGCGTATCACCGCAACCTCTGGATCCGCCGCCTGCTGCGCGGAGATCTCCTCCCGTACCACACGCTGATCCTGACCTACGGCATGTCGTGGATTCTTTTTCGATACCTCGCGGCATCGAAGCGGATCGCGCACATTCCAACGCTCTTCCTCGAGCTCGCGTTCATCGCGTTCTTTCTTTTCGCCACGTGGGCAGCATTCGTCGCGGTTGCACGTCTCGCCTCATTTCTGCTGCCGATTCCGTTCGACACCGCGCTATGCCGCCTTTCGCTCGCGGGTCTCCCACTGCTCACGCTGCCGCTGTTTGCGCTCTTCTTCATCCCGGGCTGGCTCGCGGCCTCGGCCGTTCTAGCGGCGGTGATGATTTCGATCATCATCGCGTTGTCGGGCCGCGAGGTGGAGTCGCCGAGGCGTGTTCGCGCGATCGCGGCCTACATCGCGCTGCCGCTGCTTCTCTACTGCTTCAGCTACGGATCGACGGTCTCGCTCGCGCAGTGGATCGATCTCTTCCATCGCGGCGAGTCGCTCGGTCCGGCATCGGACTACCTCCGCGGCAAGGCTCCGTACACCGATGTTTTCGTGCTGCACGGCCTTCTGCACGACGGCATGCTCGACGCGTGGCTGATGCAGTGGCTCGGTCGCGACATCGATGTGGCACTCGCGCGTCCCGCGCTCCTCGGCTCTCTCGCCGCTCCCGCTTTCTGGTACCTCGGGATGGCGATCTTCAACTCGATCCCGCTGTCGATTCTGCTGATCTTCCTCGGCGCGGTCACGACCGTGGACAACGAGCGGATCCTTTTCGAGCTCGCGACGCTCGCACTGCTACTCGCAGGAACGAAAGGGCGCACACGCCCGCTCGTGATCGCCGCTGCCGGCGCATTCGCGGCGGCCGGTCTTTTCTTCAGCTTCGACATCGGTCTCTACGCGATGGGTGGCGCGGCGATCTTCCTCGTCGCGCGCGGAGTCATGCAGCGCGATCCCGGTTTCGCCGTGCGTGGCATCCTGTCATTCGCCGCAGGATTGATCGCAGGCGCGCTTCCGTTCGTCCTCTATCTGACGTCGCGCGGCGCGTTCGGCGCGTTTCTCGAAACGTCATTCGTCACATTGCCACGAATCATCGACGCCATCTGGTCGCTTCCGTTTCCCGACCTGACGACGACGTTCCGCGAGAACCTGAACCTTCACACGATCTCGAATTTTCTTCTCTTCGAGCATTTCCGCTTCATCCTGAATCCGCTCGTCATCGTCATTTCGATCCTCTGCCTCGCGGAGCGCGCGCTGCGCAGGCGTTCCGAATGGCTTGACGTGGCGCTGCTCGCGTTGACGGCATTCGCGATCCTCACTCAGCGAAGCGCATTAGGCCGCGCGGATTTTCCGCACCAGTATTTCTCGGCGTTTCTCATCGGGCCGATGATCCTGATTCTGCTGATCATGATGGTGCATGGAGCGTCCGAGGCGTGGAGAAGCGGGGGTCGGCTGGCACAGTCGTTTCTGCTGCTTGCCGGCGTCGCGATCTTTCCGCTGCTCATGACCGCGCTCTGGGTACCGGACATCATCAACATGCGGATCGACGACCTGGCGCGCTACGTTCCGCGCGTCAAGAAGTTCATCCGAGATCCGCTGGCGGTCGAGATTCAGAACCGGATCGAGCAGGTGCGGTATCACGTCTACGACATGACGCCGAAAGGCGGCTCGGTCTTCGACTTCTCGAATCAGCCCGCGCTCTACTTCTTCCTCAACCGGCCGAACCCGACACGCTTCTATCAGGTGCCGATCATGTCGCCGCCGGAGTTCCAGCGCGAGGCGATCGTTGATCTCGAGCGCGCAAAACCGCCCGTCGTAATCCGCCGTTCGCCGCAGGAGTTCGATGTCTTCGACGGCATCGACAACGCGATCCGCGCACAAGCCGTCGCGGCCTACATCGACGACAACTACGAGTACGCACGCTCGGTTCGTGGTGTCGAGCTCTGGCAGCGCAAGCGCGGATTGCGCCGCTTCGACATCGCGTTGTACATGCGCCACATCCGCATTCCGACGCTGAAGGAATTGAACGCGGTCGGCGCGAGGACGCGTCTCGTGTTTCCCGCAGTGGCGTCGACCCCCGGTGCGACCGGAAACTTCTGGCGCTCCGATCTCATGCTGCACAACCCGTTCGAGGAGACCATGGGCGTCGACCTCCGATACGTCGCAGGCGACACGCGGATCGACCGGCGCATCACCCTCGGGCCGCGGCGCAGCATCCGCTTCGAAGATGTAGTGAAGACGCTCTTCCGAGCACCTGACAGCGGCGGCGTGCTCTGGATCGAGTACCGTGGCGAACGCGGTCCGGTCGCGCGCGTGAAAACGTACGACGCGACGCGCAATGCAGGAGGTGCGGTCGAGTCTCCGCTCTCGCTCCGCGACTCCGCGACCGCCGGCACCGATCGCGATGACCTTACCGTCATCGGCATTCCCGGCGGCGGCGTCAACGCACGACGCGTGAACGCGGGTGTGGTGAACGTCGGGAACATCCCGGTCACCTTCCGCATCGAAGTGCGACGGCGCGACGGGCGGCAGGTCGGTAAGGCGATCGAGCAGGGCCTCGCCGAGGATGAGTCGTCGCTCATCACCGGCGTCGAGCAGCGAATGGGCGTCGAGATCGACGAAAATTCGACGCTCCACGTCACGATGATTGCCGGCACGGCGATCGCGTACGCGTCCGTCGTCGAGAGTGACAGCGATACATACTTGATCGCCGGCGTGCCCTCTCCGAAACCGTGAACGCTCTGAGTAGAGTGAGTCTGGACCTTCCCGACGCGTGGCGCGCGCGGGCACTCGTGCTGGCGCATGCGGAGGTCGACCACGACTGGTTCACGCCGGATGAGCTGGCAACTGCGGAGACGTTCAAGCTCGAGAAGCGACGACGCGAGTGGCTTCTGAGTCGCTACGCCGCCAAGATTCTCGCGATGCAACGGGGACTCTGCGCCGATCCGCGGGAGTTCGTAACCGCCCAGGCAGCGAATGTGTCGATCTCACACTCCGCGCCGTACGCCGCCGCAGCCATCGATGACCGGCCGATCGGCATCGACATTCAGGTCGTGCGCGTATTGAAAGAAGCCGCCGCGCATCTCTTCCTCTCCGATGACGAGATCGATGCGATGACGCGCGTGAGCATCCAGAATCGCCTGATTCACTTCTGGTGCGCGAAAGAGGCCGCGTGGAAACGACTGGGCGGGGCGGTCGAGACGCTGAAGAAGGTGCCGCTCAGGCTCGAGCGCGAGACGAGGGACTCGCTCATCTTCGATCGCGCGGAAACATTGCGCGTCGATGACGTCGTCATCGCCCTCACTCCGTAAGTCACGCGCGAACGCTGCCACGAGCCGTGCTGGACGTGGCGCCGCTTTCAGCCGGCGGCTTTTCGTCCCCTGTAGCGGCTATCGCAGTTCCCACTTCTTGAGCAGCACTTCCGCGTCGGCCTGCGCGGCGGCCTGTTCAACGACGAACGGCGGCTCATTCGGTGCCGACGCGGCGGCGCGCGCCAGATCCACAGCCTTCTTCTTCGCGTCGGGAGACGAACCGCTAACGAGAGCTTCCGCGAGGAAGACCATCGTGATCTTGTTCTTTGGATCGATCTTGTTCGATTCGGTGAGAAAGCGGACTGCCTCGCGCTCGGACGCCCAGCCTGTGATGAACGGAATTCGCGGTGTTTGATCGTGAAGACGTCCGAGAACGCGTGAGGGGGTGCCACCTTCCATGCGGGGATCGATGATCTGCGCGACGGTCGCGCCGCGGTGAATGCGATCGGCCGCGCCTTGCCGGGCCGCCGCCATCTTTCCGTACGCCAGCGCCCACTCGCCCCAATTCACCGCGTCCCACAGGTAGATTTCGCCGGCATGCGGAATCGATCGCGCGATCTCGGCGATCTGTTTCGCGGACGCCTTCGCCGGCGTTTTCAGGCCGCGCGCTGCAAGTTGTTTCTCGACGAGAGCAACCGCACCCGCTCCTGCTTTCTTTGCTTCGTCGTAGACCTGCTTCTTCTGTTCGCTCGTCGAGGCGACGTACGCGCCCTTGAAGCGATACGCGCGAAGCAATTTCGACCGCGCCTCGAGGTCATTTGGACTCTGCGCGGCCGCGCGGGCAAACGCAGCGATCGCCCCTTCGATCGGACCCGCCGCCGCTCGACCTCCGCGGCTCCCTTCCGCCCGAAGATTCCAGAGGCGGTCGCCTTCGGATGTTTGCGCAACGAGGGATGGTGCGACAAGCAGAAGCAGCGCCGCGGAGAGTTTTCTCATAGTTGGCCAACGGTTAGACGGTTGCACGGTTCGACGGTTACGCGGCCAACGGTTATAGCATGCGCCCCCGTGCGCATCGTCTTCTTCGGCACCCCTTCGTTTGCAATTCCGACGCTTGACGCACTCGCGCGCGAGCATGAGATCGCGCTCATCGTCGCGCAGCCCGACCGGCCCGCCGGGCGCGGGATGAAGATGCAGAAGCCGGCGGTCGTCGTTCGCGCCGAGGAGCTCGAGTTGCCGTTTGCGCAGCCGCAGAAGATCCGTACGGACGAGTTTCTCGAGAGCATCGCTGCGCTCGAGCCCGACGTCGGAATCGTCATCGCGTACGGCCGCATTCTGCCGGGGCGCCTGCTGTCGATCCCGAAGCACGGTTTTCTCAACGTTCATGGGTCGCTCCTGCCGAAGTACCGCGGCGCGGCGCCGATTCAGCGCGCGATTGCGGCGGGTGAGACGGAGACCGGGGTGACGATCATGCGCGTCGACGAAGAGCTCGATCATGGTCCGATGCTCGCGATCGACACGGCGGACATCGGCGCGGACGAGCGCCTTCCGGCTATCTCCGAGCGCCTCGCAGACCTCGGAGCCGACGCCATGCTCCGCGTGCTGCGAAACCTCGCGCGCGGAGCCACAATCGATCGTCACCAGGATCACGCTCGCGCGACGCACGCCCCGAAGATCGAGAAGAGTGAAGGACTCGTGACGTTCGAAGAACCGGCGGCGCAGACCTACAACCGCTTCCGCGCATTCGATCCCTGGCCCGGGCTCTTTCTCGAGTCGGGCGGCCAAACGATCAAAATTCCGGAGATGCGAACCACGTCAGGTAGCGGTGCGCCCCGCACGATTCTCGAGGTGGGTGACGGCGTCGTCGTCGCGACCGGCGAGGGAGCTCTTCGGCTGATCGAGTTGCAGCGCGCCGGCAAGCCGCGCGCATCAGCGGCAGACGTCGCGCGCGGCCTCGGATGGCACGCCGGAGCGCGAATCCCGTGAAGGAGCGCGAGCGCGCGCTCAATCTGCTCCGGAGAATCGAGAGCGAGTCGCTTTTCGCATCGATTGCGCTCATCGGCGAGAGCGGTTTCATCCGCACGCTCGTCCTCGGCGTTCTCAGGTGGCGCTCGTGGCTCGACTACGCGATCGAGAAGGCATCCGGCCGTCCGATCCGCAAACTCGATCCTGTCGTCATCGACATTCTCCGCACCGGCATCTACCAGCTTCGTTTCATGGACGTCGCGACGCACGCGGCGGTCTCCGAAACCGTCGATCTCGCGGGAAGACACGCGAAGCGCGCGCGCGGATTCGTGAACGCCGTGCTGCGCCGCGCGGCGGAAGGAATCGCCGAGCCTGAAGACCCTGCGACGCGCTTCGCGCATCCGCAGTGGCTCGTGGATCGCTGGATCCGCGCATACGGGAGAGAGCGCGCGCTCGCGATTCTCGAAGCGGACCAACAGCTCTCGTATCCCGATGCGCTGGTGCTCGATGGCGACCCGCCCCCCGGCGCGACGTGGTCGGCACTCGTGCCGGGCGTCGTGAAGCTCACCGGGTCGAGTGCGGATCTCGACCGGGCGCGGTTTTACCCGATGGACGAAGGAAGCGCGGTGGTTGCAGCGATCGCGGCAAGCGAGGGGACCGACGTGCTCGACCTTGCCGCGGCCCCGGGCGGCAAGACGCTCTACATGCGCTGGCGCGGCGCGCGCGTCACGAGCAACGATCTGTCGCTCTCGCGGCTCCGGCCGCTGATGGGAAAGCACGAGCGGATCGTCGTCTCTGATGGGCGATCGTTCCCGTTCCGCCGTCGCTTCCAGACGGTGCTGGTCGATGCGCCGTGCAGTGCGACAGGAACGATCCGAAAGAATCCGGAGTTGAAGTGGCGCTTGCAGGAGAGCGATCTGCCGCGCTTCGCCGAGCTCCAGCGGCAGTTGCTCGGCGCCGCGCTGGATTCAGCGGATGAAACGTGTGTGTATTCGACGTGTTCGCTCGAGCCCGAGGAGAACGATGAAGTCATCGCGGCTGTGCTGGCGAAGCGAACGGATTTCGCGCGCGACGATATCGCGCGTCAAACTCCGAACGGCGCTCGCGGATGGGTGCGCGACGGAGTGCTCCGTCTTACGCCCGAATCGGGAGCCGATGGCTTCACAGCGTTCGCACTGAGAAGGGTCAATTAACAAATCGCGCGGCGAATCCCGTTGACAATCATGGGTCGATTACCTAGATTGTCGCGCACTCGGTCTTTACGTTTTCACGACCAAACAGGAGGAAGTCATATGGCAGGTAAGGGTGACGTCATCACCGCGATCGCAGAGCAGGCGGGAATCTCAAAGAAGGAAGCCTCTGCGGCATTCGATGCGTTCGTCGGATACATCTCCGACTCGTGTCAGCGCGGCGAGCGTTGCGCGATCCCTGGTCTCGGGAGCTTCGCTGTAACGCAGCGAAAGGCTCGCGAAGGACGGAATCCGCGTACGAAGGAAAAGATTCAGATCGCTGCCTCGAAGAACGTCCGCTTCAAAGCCGGCAAGGACCTGCGCGAATCGCTCAACACGAAGCGTGGCGCCAAAGCCCGCCGCTAGTTTCTCGCCGCTACCTTCGGGATGGAACAGGAGCGCCGTAAGGCGCTCTTTTTGTTTCAGGGGCGAGTGCCTACACCCACGCTTTGGGCAGGAAGATCTTCGCGTACAGATTCATCGCGTAGCGATCGGTCATGCCGGCGAGGAAGTCGAGCGCGAGCCGGTCGACCGGCTCGGCGCTCGTCGTGTCGAGGAACTCCTCGGGGTGCGCGCTCACGTGCTCGAACAATGCGACGAGAATCTTCTGCGCCTTCTCGAACTCGCCGCGGATCGCAGGCGTCAGGTACATGTTGTCGAACATCCATGCGCGTAGCTCTTCGAGGGCACCGAGGACTTCGGGTGTCATGGTGATCGCCTCGTAGTCGCAGCGAAGGGTCGCGTTGATCGCGTCGCGCACCATCTTGTCGATGCGCGCCACGCCGGTCTGACCGAGTGCGGTCCGCACGCTTTTCGGAATGTCGTTCTCCGCAATGATGCCCGCGCGGATGCCGTCGTCGATGTCGTGATTGACGTACGCGATGATGTCGGAGATGCGGATGATGTCGCCCTCCAGCGTCAGCGCGCGTGATTTCGGCCGTGTGCGGAGAAGCTCGCCGGTTTGCCCCTTCGAGTGTTTCAGGATTCCGTCGCGCACCTCGACGGTGAGGTTCAGCCCCTGGCCGTCATTTTCGAGCTTCTCGACGACGCGAACCGACTGGCGGTAGTGATCGAAGCCGCCTTTGACCAGTTTGTTGAGCGCTGCTTCACCGGCGTGACCGAACGCGGAATGTCCAAGGTCGTGACCGAGTCCGATCGCCTCGGTGAGCACTTCATTGAGGCGCAATGACTTCGCGATCGTGCGTCCGATCTGCGTCACTTCGAGAACGTGTGTGAGGCGGGTGCGGTAGTGGTCGCCTTCGGGCGCGAGGAAGACCTGGGTTTTGTGTTTGAGACGCCGGAACGCCTTGCAATGAATGATGCGATCGCGGTCGCGCTGATATGAGGGGCGCAGGTCGTCTTCCGGCTCTTCGCGATCGCGTCCGCGGGTCTCCGCGCTCTTCGCTGCGCGCGGCACGAGCGTGTCGGATTCGATTTTCTCGAGGGTCTCGCGAATGTTCATGCGCCGATTCTATGCGGCGCGGTAGCGATTCACGTTGCGTGTGGTGGTGGAGCAAATGACCGCGTACTACCGGTTGTGGAATGAGGTGCGAGGTCTCTACCCGGCGTGGATGTGGCCAAAGCGGCGTCAAGCCGCCGCTTTGCTTTCTCACTCACTGATTGCCAGCTCCAGGAATCGCGACCCCTCCACGGGATTGAACCGGTATGGTGCGATGTCGACGAACCCCAGCGACTCGTACAGCGGAATCGCCTCATGCATGCTCGGCAGAGTGTCGAGTCGCAGCGCGTGATATCGACGCGCCTTCGCTTCGGCAATCACGCGCTGGGCGAGAGCGCGCCCAACGCCATGTCCACGGAACGAAGGGCGAACGTACAGCCGCTTCATCTCACCGATATCCGTTTCTATGCGACGAAGAGCCGCGCATCCAGCGACTGCGTCATCAACCGAAGCGATGAGGATGGGGTCGTAGTCACCTGGGAGCTCGGCGAGCTCGCGATCGAAAGACTGGAACGAGAGCTCGATGCCGAGGCTGTTCGCGTACTCCTGAAAGAGCGTTCGCGCCAGCGGAATGTCGAGCGTCGGTGCAACGCGGAGCATGTGGAGAAAAAGGGAGCGGGCGACGCGCGCCCGCTCCCGCGAGAGAAGCCTAGAAGCCCGTGACTTTGGCCGACTTGCCGTAGAGCAGGCGCACGACCACGAAGCCGGCCGCGATCACCGCCGCGAGGCAGATGTCGCGATAGGTCTGGCCGTACATCGTCGGGTAGTGATTGCTGATCATCGTGAAGATCAGCGGAACCGACATGAACGTGTTGTGACGTGAACGGAGTCCGGCGCTTGCAACGAGCGCTGCGTCCGGCGCGGTCCCTTCCTTTATCGCGGCGATGATCTTCCGCTGCGCAGGCCAGATCACCATCCAGACGTTGAGCGCCATGACCGTGCCGAGGATCATTCCGGCGTGGATGTATAGCGAGCGGCCGCCGAAGTGTCCGATGTGCTCGAGGAAAAGATAGACCGCCGCGAAGAGAACGAGCGAGATCGCGCTTGCGACCACGACGTTCGTGACGGCTTTCATGATCGCGTTGTAGATCACGAATCCGATGGCCATCGTGATCAGCACGATCGCGAGCCAGAGCCATGGATTCGAGGTCTGGCGGTAGTCGCCGTCAAACGCCTCACGGCCGTGGTAGTAAATGAGACCGCCCAGCAGCAGGCCGGTGATCCAGGTCCACGCAGCGCCCCAGCGGAACCAGTAGAGCGCGCGCGGCATCAACTCCGGGAAGACGATCTTCTTCGTCGGGCCGTCGAGCGTTTTCATGAAATGCGCGTTGACCCAGTTGAAGAAGTAGAGCTGGCCGATCCAGATGATGCCTGCAACGACGTGCGCCCAGCGCAGGAGCAGCTGCATCCACGTATTCATTTCGGGATTCATGTGCTTCTCCTCAATCCAAGTTGTTTGGGGTAGCCTGCCGCGGATTATAGGGCCATGACAGAATTCAAGGACAAGGCGGCGATCGTGACCGGCGCGTCGAGCGGCATTGGCCGCCGCACCGCGGAGCTGCTCGTGGAGCGTGGCGCGCGTGTGGCGATCTTCGCGCGCTCGGCCGACAAGCTCGCGGCGATTGCGGCGCCCCACCGCGACCGCATGTTCGTGGTCACAGGCGACGCCGCCATCGAAAGCGACATCGAGCGGCTCTTTCTTGATGCGGAGAAACAATTTGGCCGGTGCGTGATCCTCGTCAACAACGCCGGCATGATCGATCCCGCTCCCATTGCGGAGATCACCTCCGAGCGCTGGGACCGGATGTTCGCCGTGAATGTCCGCTCCGCGTTTATCGCTTCGCGCCTCGCGCTGACTTCGATGACGGCATCGGGCGGCGGCGTCATCGTGAACGTCGCTTCCATCTCGGGAGTCGTGGGACCGGAAAAGTTCCCCGGCTTTGCTTCGTACAACGCGAGCAAGGCCGCGTTGATCTCCCTGACCGAGGCGCTCGCGGTCGAGGTGAAGGATCGCGGCGTTCGTGTCAATTGTGTGAGCCCCGGTTCGGTCGACACGAAGATGTGGGCCGCTTCGAGCGGCGGGGCGCCGGCTGCGATGACGGCGGACGAAGTCGCAGAAACGATCCTGTTTCTTGCATCTGACCGATCGAGACCGATGAACGGCCAGAACCTCCATGTCTACAACGCCTGAACTGAAGTTGATGCGGCCGACGCGGGTCGAGATCGACTCGGCGGCCTTCGCGCGCAATCTCACCGCGGTCGCGGAACGCCTGCCGTCCGGCTCGCGGCTCATCGCTGTGATGAAGGCAAACGCGTACGGTCACGGCGCAGTCGATCTTGCGAGACAGTGCACGCGCCAGTACGTCGCGATGATTGCGGTCGTGATGCTGGAGGAAGCGCTCGAGCTTCGCCGCGCCGGCATCTCCCTCCCGATCCTCATCCTCGGGCCTCTGACCCGCGAGCAGATCGCCGAGGCGGTTGCGAACGACGTCGTGATCGGCGTTCCCGGCCCCGAGGAGCTGGAAGCGGTATGCGAGATCGCGCGCGACCGCGAGGTGACGATTCATCTCAAGCTCGACAGCGGTATGGGCCGGATGGGGTTCGTCGAGAGCGATCTCGGGCGCGGCATTGAGCTGATTCGTGCAACGCCGAAGCTGAAGGTCGCCGCGATCTATACGCATTTCGCGAACTCCGGTGACCCGGACGATCCCTTCACCACGGAGCAGAGCACACGCTTCGATGCGCTCGTCGCGATGCTGCGCGTGGCCGAGGTCACCGCGCCGCTGCATCATCGATCGAACAGCGGCGCGACGATGCGGGGCTTCGTCAGACCGGGAGAGTTTGTCCGCGTCGGCCTCGCGCTCTACGGCGCGGAGTCGCTCGACAAAGTCGCCTCGCGGCTCGAGCCGGTCATGCGCTGGCGCACCGAGATCATGCGTCTCAAGGAGCTGCCCGCCGGACACGCTGTCGGCTACGGTATGACGTTTCGGACAAAGCGCCCGAGCCGCATCGCCACGATCCCGGTCGGCTACGCGGACGGTTACAGTCGCATGCTCTCGAACCGCGGCGAGGTGCTGGTCCGCGGAAAACGCGCGCCGGTCGTCGGACGCGTGTCGATGGATCTCGTGACGCTCGATGTGACCGACATCGCCCATGCTGCACCCGGAGACGAGGTCGTGCTTCTCGGCTCCCAGGAGAGCGAAACAATCTCGCCCGAAGAGATCGCGGCGAAGATCGGTACAATCTCATACGAAGTATTCTGCGGAGTCAGCGCGCGCGTCCCGCGCGTCTATGTCGACCGCGGGCGCGTGATCGTTCGCTCACGCTTCTCATGACAAAACTACTGGAACGCATCGGTCATTTCGTCATCGGCGTCGCCGAGGAGACCGGGCTCTGGTTCCGGATGCTCTGGAAGACGTTTCGCTGGGCGCTTCGCCGTCCGTTCGAAATCGCCGAGTGGGGCAAGCAGATGGTGCGCGTCGGTGTCGACTCGATTCCCGTCGTCTTTCTGACGGCGATGTTCACCGGTATGGTTCTCGCGCTGCAGACGTATTACGGATTCCAGCGCGTGCACGCCGAGAATTTCGTCGGCAGTGTGGTCGCGCTCGCGATGTTGCGAGAGCTCTCGCCGGTGCTCGTCGGCCTGATGGTGACGGGGCGGGTCGGCTCGTCGATGGCGGCGGAGATCGGAACGATGCGCGTCACCGAGCAGATCGACGCGCTGCAGGCGCTCGCGACGGATCCGGTGCAGTACCTCTTCGTGCCGCGCGTGATCGCGGGGCTCGTGATGCTGCCCTTCCTCGTCATTCTCGGCGACGCCCTCGGAATCTACGGTGGGTACCTCGTCGGCGTGAAGCTGATGCGGACGAATCCGATCCTCTATGAACAGAATACGTTCCAGTACCTCACGATGAAAGACGTCTGGAGCGGCGTCATCAAGGCGGCCGTGTTCGGACTGATCCTCACGCACACCGGCTGCGTGCGCGGCTACTACACGACGGGCGGCGCGGAAGGTGTCGGCCGAGCGACTACGAATGCGGTCGTGAGCGCGTCGCTCATCATTCTTCTGACGGATTTCTTTCTGACGAAGGTTCTCTTCTGATGCGCGAGGATCCCGCCATCTCGCTCCAGAGCCTCTCAAAGTCGTTCGACGGCAAGGAAGTCTTGCGCAACTTGTCGCTCGAGGTACAGCGCGGCGAAGCGGTTGTGATCGTCGGAGGTTCCGGTACCGGGAAGAGCGTCACGCTCAAGCACATCATCGGTCTGCTGCAGCCCGACGTGGGACATGTGGTCGTCGAGGGGCAGGATCTCTGCTGCATGGGGTCGGTCGCGCTGAACCGCTTCCGCCGGCGTTTCGGGATGTCGTTTCAGGAAGGGGCACTGTTCGACTCGATGTCGGTTTTCGAGAACATCGCGTTTCCGCTGCGGAGACAGCGCGAGCTGAACGAAGAGCAGATTCGCGCTCGAGTCGAGGAGTGTCTCGATCAGGTGCATCTGGTGGGTGTCGCCGAGAAGCGTCCGTCGGAGCTGTCGGGCGGCATGCGGCGTCGCGTCGGTTTTGCCCGCGCGATTGCCGTGCGGCCGGCGATTCTGCTTTTCGACGAGCCGACGACCGGGCTCGATCCGGTGATCAGCGACGTCATCGCGGAGCTGATCCTCGAGATGGACACGACGCTCAACACGACGACGGTGACGATCACGCACGACATGAAGGTCGCGTTCAAGATCGCCGACCGCATCGCAATGCTCCACCGGGGCCACATCATCGAGGAGGGGACGCCCGAAGAGTTTCAGGCGTCGACGAACCCGATCGTGCAGCAGTTCATCGAAGGAAGAGCACGCGGTCCACTGACGGAATAGGCGCACAGAGGCGATACACTTTCGCGCGTGCCTGACAACCCGATTTCTGTTTCTGAACTCATCCGCCGCGTCAACTTCGATCTTTACCGCTACAACGACATTGCGATCGAAGGGGAGGTCACCAACTACACGCGCGCGGCGTCGGGGCACCTCTACTTCTCGATCAAGGACGCAAAAGCGACGCTCAAGGTGGTCCTCTTCGCCACGAACGCGCGGATGCTTCGCTTCAAGATCGAGAACGGACTGCAGCTCATTGTGCGCGGACGCCTCGCGATCTACGAGCAGCGCGGCGACTTTCAACTCAATGCGGTGACGGCAGAACCGGCGGGACTCGGCGCGCTGCAGCTCGCATTCGAGCAGCTCAAGAAACAGCTCGCGGCCGAGGGATTGTTCGATGTTTCGCGGAAGAAGCCGATTCCGATGCTGCCGCAGAGAATCGCGGTTGTCACGAGCCCGACCGGTGCGGCGATCCGCGACATTCTCAACGTTCTCGGACGCCGTTTCGACGGACTCTCGCTGCAGATTTATCCGGTTCGCGTGCAAGGTAACGGCGCGGCACTCGAGATCGCCAGGGCGATCCGCAATCTCTCCCGCTGGGGGATTCACGACGTGATTCTCATCTGCCGCGGAGGAGGCTCCCTCGAAGACCTCTGGCCGTTCAATGAAGAGCCGGTCGCGCGCGCGATTGCCGATTGTCTGATTCCGACGATCTCCGGCGTCGGACACGAGACCGATTTCACGATCTGCGATCTCGTCGCCGATCTTCGCGCACCGACGCCGTCCGCCGCGGCGGAGATCGTGGTGAAAGCGAAGAGTGAGATCTGCAACCAGGTCGACGATGCCGTGCGGCGCGTCCGGCATGTGATCGAGATGCGCGTGGGGAACTACCGGCACGAGCTGCGGCACCTCTCGTCGTCCGACCGGCTAGGGATTCTGCCGCGACGCATCGCGATGCAGCGCGAGCGTCTGGAACGCCGCCGCGTGATGCTCTTCCGCCTTCTCGACGGGCGCGCGAAAATCATGCGCCGGCGGCTCGAGAGCGCGATGCAGCCGCTTGCGCGCTATCCGGAGAGAATCGAGCGCGAGCGTCGCAGACTCGCCGCAATCGCCGGCACGCTGAATGCCGTTTCACCGTTATCTGTACTTTCGCGCGGCTACGCGATCGCTTTCTCCCGTGTTAAGAATCGGAAAAAACCGATTCTCGACTCCGCAAACGTGAATGTCGGCGACCAGATCGAGGTTCAGCTCAAAAAGGGACGCCTCGCGGCGACCGTCGACTCGAAGACCATTGGCGTCGAGAGTGTCTGGCCGGTTCCGCTCCGCGAGCGCTGACCTCAGGAGGTTGTGTGAAGCAGTCTGTCGTTCTTTCGCTCGTACTTTTCCTGGCAGTTTCCGCGAATGCGGCGGTCATCGCGTCGCTGACCGCTTCGAATGAAGTCCTCGTCCCCGTCGCAGGCAGCGGGACCGGAGTCAACGGAACGTTCTTCCGTTCCGACATCCGTGTGACGAATCTGCGCTCGCAGGATCAGCTCGTCCATCTTTTCTGGCTTCCGCAGGATCGTACCGGCATCGGAATCGCTCCGATCGTGATAACGATTCCGGCGAACGGCAAGATCTCTTCGGAAGACTTCACGACCGACGTGATGAACCAGACCGGCCTGGGCGCGATCGTCGCACGGGCCGTTCGCGATGACGGCAGCATCGACACCGAAGGGGTGCTCGACGTATCGACACGTATCTGGACCCCGGCCACGACTGGTCAGGGGACTGTGTCGCAGAATCTCGATTCACTCGAGGCGCGTCGCATCGTCAATCGCCGCGTCGTCATTCTCGGCCAACGGCGCGACGAACGATTCCGTACGAATGTCGGGATCATCAATCTCGATCGCGACACTCCCCAGACGTACCGCATCACGGTCAGCGGCGATAACCCGACGCTCATCGCGGAAACGAAAGAAGTGCCGGTGGAGCCGTATTCGATGGTGCAGGTCGCGCTCCCCGGCTTCGCGCAACCGAATCTGAGCATCGACATCGAGGTATTGCCGATTCCGGGCGGAGGCTTTGGCACGCTTTGGGCTGCGTACGGAGCGAGCGTCGACAACGTGAACGGTGACTCCTGGTCGTCGATCGCGTTCAACCGCGTGGGATCGCCGTGACACTGGAAACTCGTGGTGCTCGCCAGGCCGCGATCCTGCTATTGATGGTGACCATGGCTTGCAACACGAACGCGGATTCTTCGAGCCGGCGCACGGCGATGGTCGCCGATCAGATCGCCGCGCGCGGCGTCGCCGATGCACGCGTCCTCGATGTCATGCGCCGCGTTCCGCGCGAGCGATTCATCCCGAAAGAGATGGCGGGTGCCGCCTACGACGACTCGCCGTTGCCGATCGGGAACGATCAGACGATCTCGCAACCGTACATCGTCGCGTACATGACCGAGCAGTTGCATGTCACGGCGCAAGCGAAGGTTCTCGAGATCGGCACCGGCTCCGGCTATCAGGCGGCAATCCTCGGCGAGCTGGCGCGCGAGGTCTACACCATCGAGATCCTGCCGGAGCTCGCGCAGCGGGCCGCTGCCACGCTGAAAGCGCTCGGGTACAAGAACATTCACGTCCGCGCCGGTGACGGCTATCGCGGCTGGCCCGAGGAAGCGCCCTTCGATCGGATCATCGTCACTGCCGCGCCGGACCACGTGCCGCAGCCGCTCATTGATCAACTTGCGATAGGCGGCCGCCTTGTGATCCCGGTCGGCGATTACTACCAGCAGATGACGATCATCGAGAAAACGCGCGAAGGGGTGGTCGAACGAAAAACGCTCGACGTCCGCTTCGTCCCGATGACCGGCGAAGCGCAGAAGCGTTAAGCGCGCCCGTCATCCTGAGCTGCGGAGACGGCGAAGGATCTTCTGAGAGCACAAGCCAGTGGTTTGCACGCGCGTCGCTCGTGCTCTCAAGAGATCCTTCGCTTCGCTCAGGATGACGGCAAAGGACGGCAAAGCTTCGCTCAGGATGACGCACGGTGCTATAACTTCGCACTGATGGCTGACCCTCGCAGCAACGAATTCGAGAGCGCGTTTCATAAGCTCGAAGCGATCGTGAAGAAGCTCGAAGGAGAGGAGCTTCCGCTCGACGAATCGCTCCGCCTGTTCGAAGAGGGCATCGGCCTCTCACGCTTCTGCCATCAGCGGCTCGAGGAAGTGGAGAAGAAGATCGAGTTGATCCTCGCGGACGCGAAAGGTCAACCGCGAACTGAGCCGTTCGAGAGCGAGGGCGAGGAAGAAGCCGAGCCGTGATCGATGAATACCTGCGCGATCGGCGCGCGCTCGTCGACCGCGCACTCGATCGTCATCTTCCAGCCGCGAGCACTCCACCCCCTGTCATTCACGAAGCAATGCGTTACGCCGTCCTCGGCGGCGGCAAACGCATTCGTCCGATTCTCGCGATTGCGGCGGCCGAAGCGTGTGGCGCGAACCTCGCCCCGTTGATGCAGCACTTCGCGGCGCTCGAGCTGATTCACACCTACTCGCTCGTCCACGACGACCTGCCGGCGCTCGATAACGACGATCTCCGCCGCGGACGACAAACGACGCATGTAGTCTTCGGCGAAGCGATGGGTATTCTCGCGGGCGATGCCCTGCTCACCGAGGCCTTCTCGTGGCTCGCGAGTCCCGCGGACGGCGTCCCTCCTGATCGCCAGTTGCGCGCGATCGTGACGGTCTCGATCGCCATTGACTCGAAGGGGATGATCGGCGGGCAGGTCGCCGATCTCGAGGCGACCGGAGCGGACGCAGCGGGCGCGATCGAGAAGCTCCGCTTCATCCATCGCAACAAGACAGGCAAGCTGATCCTGGCATCCGCGCTCCTCGGCGGGATTCTCGGCGGGGGGAGCGACGAGCAATTGCAAGCGCTCGATCGCTACGGCACAGCGCTCGGGCTCGCGTTCCAGATCGTCGACGATCTGCTCGACCAGGAAGAGTCGTCCGCGACTCTCGGCAAGACGGCCGGGAAGGATCTCGCGCAGGGGAAGCTGACGTACCCGGCGGTGGTGGGTGTGGAGGAAGCGCGAAAAGAGCTGGCCGCGCTGCTCCGGACCGCGGAGGACAACGCTGGTATGATCGCCGGCCGCCTGAACTATCTGGCACAGATCGCGCGTTTCATCTGCGAACGGCGCTCCTGAGCGCCACTGGACACCATGCTCAGACTGCTCGATAAGATCAACAGCCCGCTCGACTTACGTAAACTCGACCGCGCGCAGCTTCCACAGCTCGCGCAGGAGCTCCGCGACATGATCATCGACACGGTCTCGCGTGTCGGCGGCCATTTCGGCGGCAACCTCGGCATCGTCGAGCTGACGCTCGCGCTCCACTACGTCTTCGATACCCCGCGCGATCAGATCGTCTTCGACACCGGACATCAGAGCTATCCGCATAAGCTCCTTACCGGACGCCGCGATACGTTTTCGACGATCCGCCAGCACAACGGGATCTCCGGATTCTGCAAGCGTGAGGAGTCTGAATACGACGTCTTCAACGCGGGGCATGCATCGACGTCGATCTCCGCGGCCCTCGGCATCGCGGTCGCGCGCGACTCCCGCAAAGAGGACTACAACGTGGTCGCGATCATCGGCGACGGCGCGCTCTCCGGCGGCCTCGCGCTCGAAGGCCTGAATCAGGCGGGTCATCTCAAGCGGAAGCTGATGATCATCCTCAACGACAACGACATGTCGATCTCGACGAACGTCGGCGCGATGTCGGGATATCTGAACTCGATCATCAAGGGCCAGCGCTACAACCAGATGAAGGATCTGGCGAAGGGCGTGATGGACCGCATTCCTCTCATCGGTGGAAAACTGCACGGGATCGCATCCGACGTCGAGCAGATCGTCCGCCATATGGTCGTGCCGGGGACGCTGTTTGAGGAGCTCGGCTTCAGGTACATCGGGCCGTACGACGGCCACGATCTCGAGTTCCTCATCGACTTGTTCGAAGAGCACAAGGACTACGACGGCCCGCTCCTCATTCACGTCATCACGAAGAAGGGGAAAGGCTACACGCCGGCCGAGGACAAGCCGATCTGGTCGCATGGCGTCACGCCGTTCGACATCCCGTCGGGCGAAGTGAAGAAGTCGGACAAGCCGGCGCCGCCGAGCTACACCGCGGTGTTTGCCGAGACACTGATCAAGCTCGCGGAGAAAGACCCGAAGATCGTTGCGATCACCGGAGCGATGCCGGAGGGGACAGGCCTCGACAAGTTCGCGAAGGCGTTTCCCGACCGGATGTTCGATGTCGGCATTGCGGAGGAGCACGCCGTGACGTTCAGCGGCGG
>JAENWF010000058.1 GCA_016650215.1 Thermoanaerobaculia bacterium | reverse complement strand
TCACGGACGGCTCGTTCACCGAGGTGCGTGACGCCAGTCTTCAGGAAGGGATGAAAGTGATCGCGGGAACGGCGCAGCCGCAGACCGCGTCAAGCTCGTCAGGCTCCTCCAATCCGTTTCAGGCCACGAGCAGCCAGCAGCAGCGAGCGCCGCGGCCGGGAGGATTCTGATGAACGAGATCGTCATTCGCACCGACGCGCTGAAGAAGACGTACGCCACCGGCTCGAGTGAAGTTCACGCGCTGCGTGGTGTCGATCTCACGATCGCGCGCGGCGAGTTCGTGGCGATCATGGGCACATCCGGATCCGGCAAATCGACTCTGATGAATCTTCTTGGTTGCCTCGACACGCCGACTGACGGCGGGTATGAGCTGGACGGCGTCCGTGTCGAGGGACTCGGAAAGAACGAGCTCGCGGCAATCCGCAATCAGAAGATCGGTTTCGTCTTTCAGGGCTTCAACCTGCTGCCGCGCACGACGGCGGTCGACAACGTCGAACTGCCATTGCTGTACGACCGCAGCGGACGCAAACGCGACACGCGCGCGATTGCTATTGCGGCGCTCGAGCGCGTCGGCCTCGGCGACCGTCTCGAGCATCAACCGAGCGAGCTCTCGGGCGGACAGCAGCAGCGCGTCGCAATCGCGCGGGCGCTCGTCACCGAGCCTGCGCTGATGCTCGCCGACGAGCCGACCGGCAACCTCGACACGCGGACCACGACAGAGGTGATGGCGATTTTTCAGGAGTTGAACGAGCAGGGGATGACCATCGTCCTCGTCACGCACGAGTCTGAGGTGGCCGTCTACGCGAAGCGCATCGTCGAAGTGCGCGACGGGCGGATCGTTCGCGACGAACCGGTCAGGAACCGCCGCTCAGCCGCGGCCGATATCGAGCGGCTTGTCACTCAGGAAAGGAGCGCCGCATGAAGACGCAGATTCTCGTGAAGCTGGCCTTGCAGAGCATTCGCAAGAACAAGATGCGGGCGGCGCTGACGATGCTCGGCATCATCATCGGGGTGGCTGCTGTGATCGTGATGGTGGCGGTGGGGTTTGGTGCGCGTTCACGCATTCGTGCGCAGATCAGCAACCTCGGCACAAACATGATCGTCATCACGCCCGGCGCCGCGCAGCAGGGCGGCGTGAGCCAGGGCGCGCAGGCGTTTGCCAATCTTTCGCTCGCCGACGTCGAGATGATTCGCAAAAACGCGCAGGTCGTCTCGGCGGTTTCGCCGGTCATCGTCACGCGCGGCCAGGTTATCGGTGATGGCGGAAACTGGCGCACGTTGATCAACGGCGTCGACACCGACTACCAGGTCATCCGCGACTGGCAGACCGCCTCGGGCGAGTTCTTTACGGCTGAGGATGTTGCGTCGGTGCGGAAAGTCGCGTTACTCGGACAGACCGTCGCTATGCAGCTCTTCCCGGGTATCGATCCGATCGGGCAGCAGATTCAGATCCGCAACGTGCCGTTCACTGTCTCCGGCGTCCTCGCGGCGAAAGGGCAGACTGCGAGCGGCACCGATTCCGACGACGTCGTGATCATTCCGTACACGACCGCACAATCAGCCCTGTCGGGGCGAACCTTCATTCCGCAGATTCTCGCGAGCACCGCGTCGGAGAACGACATCGCGGCGGCGCAGGAGGAGATCCGGGTTCTGATGCGCGAGTCGCGGCGGATCGCGGAAGGCGACCCCGAGGACTTCACGGTGAAGAACCAGAACGAGCTTGCCGAGGCGGCCTCGAGCAGCACGAGAGTCATGACCATGCTCCTTGCGGCAATCGCCTCGATCTCATTGCTGGTCGGCGGAATCGGCATCATGAACATCATGCTCGTCTCCGTGACGGAGCGTACGCGTGAGATTGGTATCAGGCTGGCCATCGGAGCACGCGGCTCCGACGTACTGACGCAGTTTCTCGTCGAGAGCATCGTGATGGGCATCCTCGGCGGCTGCATTGGACTGGCGCTCGGCTACACCGGCTCGAAGGTGCTGGGTCATTTCACCGGATGGGACACGGTGATGTCGCCATTGGTGATACTCGTTGCGATCGGCTTTTCGGGCGCCGTTGGCATTTTCTTCGGGTATTACCCGGCGCGGAAGGCAGCGGCTCTGAATCCAATCGAGGCGTTGCGCTACGAGTGACAAGAGCGATCAGAGCTGGCTCTTTGGTTCCGAAAAAGCCGAAGAAGCCTAGTCCCAGTGAAAGCTGACCGAAGGAATGAAGATGAAGTTGCCTTCGCGAAGCCCGAGGGCCGGTTCATCGCGGTAAATGCCGAGCTCGGGGCTGAGCGAAAAGTTCGAGGCTGTCCGCATGCGCAAGCCTCCGAAGACACCGACGGTCGGTGTGTCGGAAACAGCGCCTGACGACAGCGGAAGCACATGCATGGCGCGGATGCCTCCGTAGGGAACGCGATCCCCTTCGCGTCCGGATGCGATGAGCGTCCCCTCGACGTAGAAGTGATTGCCGAAATTCACGATGCCGGCTCCGCCCATCGCGGCCACCGCCATCCGGTCCGGGTCGTTGACGCGGCTCAGGAGGCGCTTGTAGTTGACGATCGCGCCACTGCCGGCAGGCACGCGAAGGCCGAGATCGGAGCGGTCGGAGAGCCCCCAGCGGCCTTCGAAATCCGCCGATCCATAGGCGAGTGAATCATCGGGCGAGCCATCGTCACTGACGTCTTCGATTCCGTTCGGAACAAAGTACACCGAGAGGTTGGGCTGAAACGTTCCCTCCGGAATCGGACGGGCGGTGGTCCCGACCGCGTAGGAGATGCAACTCGTGAGAACAAGCGGCGTAGCGAGCAGGAGAAGCTTGCTGGCCAGCCTGCGTGCATTCTTTTCAGCGGCGTCCCGATGCCGGATGAATTCGACCCGAGTGGAGTGCATGCGGGGGATTGTAAGCGACTGCGAGTCGAGGTTCGAGACCGGGCGAGCGCTTCACAGAGCGCGGACGAGGGCTGAGGTTGAGGACTGGGTAACTTCCCCTCGATGATCTCTGTTTGTGTGGCGGCGGGATTCTGGGGCTCGAAATATTTGCCCCTCCCATCTGCTTTCCGTACAATCGCCGGTCCCGGTCTTTACGCCGGGATCAATCTTTAACAACTTGCCTTGCTCCTTGGACCACCGCCAGAGGCGGGGTTCCGCCAGGCCAGAAGGAGGAAACATGAGGACTTATGAAGTCCTGTTTATCCTTTCTCCGCAAGTTCCGGAGGAAGAAGCCACGGCACTCGTAACCGAGTTCCGGGGCGTTGCCGAGAAGACAGGTGCCACGCTCAAAACTGAGGAACCGTGGGGCCGTCGTCGTCTCGCATACCCCATCCACAAGTTCAACGAAGGCAACTACCACCTCTTCGTCTTCGAGAGTGACGGCTCCCTTGCGGAGCTCGACCGCCGCATGAGGAACTCGGATCGGATTCTGCGGCACATCATCGTCCGCACCGATCTCGATCTCAAGCGTGCTGAAAAGCTCGCCAAGCGCAACCCGAAGAAAGAGCGCGTTCGTCCGGCACCTGCTTTCACGCCTGAGGCAAACGCGCCCGAAATAACGCCCGCCGCTGAAGAGCCGGCGCCGGCCTGATCGAGGAGACAACACACATGGCTACGACTGCACCTAGAAGACCCCACAGCGGCGGAGGCGGAGGAGGCGGCGACCGCGACCGCGGCGATCGCCAGGGCCAGGGAGGCCCGGGCGGCGGACCGGGCGGAAAGAAGAAGTTCTTCTTCCGCCGCAAGCGCGTCTGCAAATTCTGCGTCGAGAAGCTCGAGTACATCGACTTCAAGGACGTGAAGATGCTGCAGCAGTTCGTCCCGGAGCGCGGAAAGATTCTTCCGCGTCGCATCTCAGGAACCTGCGCGCTGCACCAGCGCAAACTTCAGAACGCGATCAAGCGCGCGCGTATCGTGGCGCTCATCCCGTTCGCGGCCGACTGATCTCTACGTGATCGAATCGACCATCCCGCAGACCGAGCCGGCAACTCTTCCGGTACCGCCCACTGGGCGCATCGGACGGAGTGTGCTCGCGTACGGGGTCGGGACGGCGCTGATGCTCGTTTCACCGCTGCTGGTGTTCGCGCCGGCGGCGCTCTTCCACTGCGCGATGCGGAATGGCCGCCGCGCGGCGTGGGGTGCGTTCGCCATCGCTGCAACCCTGTCGGGACTCTACTTCGCGCAGGTCGCGAGCGTCTCGTCAGCCGATGCTGCGAAGATCGCCTACACCTCGCTCGCAGCGGTGATCCTCGCAATCGCCCTGCCGTCGATGGCGACGCTTCCGCTCGTCGAGCACCGCCAGAAGTTCGGGCGCGTACTCGTCTTTGCGGTCATCGCCAGCGCGGTGGGCCTTGGCATGACCGAGGTCATGATGCGGAGCGTGGCCGATTTCTCGCCGCTCGCCGTTCACATGGAGCAAGCTCGGCAGGTGGGGGAGGATCTCGCGAAGAGCAACTCGACCCTCTTCCGCGACGTGACTCGCTGGACGCCGTTCGCGGTCGCCATCGTTCCCGCCATGGTTCTGATCGACATCGCGCTCGTGTTCGTGCTCAGTCTTCTGATGTACGGACGGATCTCGGTGTCGTGGAGCCGCGGCAAGGTCGGGGTGCCCGCCGCGCAAAACGACTATCTGTTCCGATCGCTCGCGCTTCCCGACTGGACGCTGTTCGCGTTCGTCCTTGGCGGTCTCACGCCATTGACGACCGGACTCGCACAGCGGCTCGCAGCGAACCTGCTCACCGTGGTCGTCTTCCTCTATCTGCTGCAGGGGCTCGCGATCTTCCGGTCGCTGCTGGTCCGTGCACGCATCGGGATGTTCGGCACGATGGCGGCGTTTCTCCTGCTCGTACTTCTATCGGCCGGCATGGGTCTGCTGCTGCTCGCCATGGTCGGACTGTTCGATACATTTTTTGATTTCCGAAAAACAAAACGAAAGGATGACTCTCATGAAAGTCATACTGATTGAGGAGATTCGCGGCCTGGGCACGCGTGGCGACATCGTCACCGTGAAGGACGGGTACGCGCGCAATTTCCTGCTTCCGAAAAGTCTCGCCCGCGAGGCGACCAGTGGCAACCTCAAGTCCATCGAGCAGGAGCGCAAGAAGTGGGCGCTTCTGGCCGACGAGGAGAAGACCATCGCGCAGAAAGCGGCGGAATCCATCAAGGGGACGAAGATCACGATCCGGAAACGGATCGGCGAGAACGGCCACCTGTTCGGCTCCGTGACCGCGAACGAGATCGCTGACGCACTCGAGGCGAAGGGCCTGCAGGTCGATAAGCGCCGCATCGAGCTGGCGCACCCGATCAAGAGTGCCGGCCTTCACGACGTCGATGTCCGCCTTCACCGCGAGGTGAGCGCGCACATCCAGGTCGAGGTCGTTCCCCTCGGCGTCGAGAAGCTCGAGGAAGCTCCTCCTCCCAAGGCCGTGGCTGCCGAAGAAGTTTCCGCCGAGCAGTAAGTTCCGTTTCGCATCAGCCGTGAAGCGATCCGGACTCTGTGTGGCGCCGCCGCCCCGCGGCGGCCCTCTCTTGCGTCCGGACGAAATCACGAGGAGCGCCGCCGCGGGGCGACGGCGCCACACAGAATCGCCGCTGCGTCGCGTACCGTCGTTCTCGACCGCCGCGCATGTCGAAGAGATGTACGAACCGGAAGTCCTCGGACGATGAGATGCATCCGAAAGGCGCCGCCGAACCCGGCGGCGCCTTTTTTTTGTATGCTGCAAGGCGAATGAGCGACGAGCGGTATGTCGATGCACCGCCGGCGGGAGCGGAGGGGTGGCGCGAGGTCTGGCGTGAAGACCGCCGTTATCGCGGGGCTGGATTCGTCCAGTCGCTGCTCCAGAACGTCTTCCGGCGTGGTCTTGCGCCCGAAAGAGACCGGCAGCGCGACTTCAATCTGGCGACGCTCGATCTGATCCGCGAACTGCGTGCGGCGATCGACGACTTGCGCAGCGACCTGCGCCGCGATTTCGAAGCGCTCCAGCGCGACGTGCGCAGCGCCGATGAGGGGCTCGCGCGGGAGCTTGGTCAGTTGATTCCCATCTCCGCGCGCCGCAACGACGCGCTGATCGCAGCGCTCGATCAGAAGATCGAAACTCTCGCGGTGCGAATGCGCGATGCCGTGAACCCTGTCGTTGCTTCGTCACCTTCGTCGCCGGCGCGCGCGAACGATCTCACGTATCGCAGACTCGAAGACGGACTGCGAGGCAGCGCGGCAGAGATTCGTGACGCGATGCGCCACTACGCGGATCTCGCGGTGACGCATCAGCCGGCAATCGACCTCGGATGCGGCCGCGGCGAGTTCCTCGAGCTTTGCCGCGAAGCGAAGATCGAGGCGCTCGGATTCGACACGAATGAGAGGTCGGTCGCCGACCTGAGGAAGCGCGGATTCGAGGTTGCGCTCGCAGGCATCCCCGAGTGTTTCTCGTCGATGGCTGCCGGATCGATCGGCTCGCTGCTCGCTGCGCACGTCGTAGAGCATTTGCCGGTGAACGACCTGTTCGCACTTTTCCGCGAGGCCGCGCGCGTGCTTCGTCCCGGCGGACTGCTGATGATCGAGACACCGAACGCGGAGTCCCTGCTGGTCAGCGCGTCCGAATTCTGGCGCGACCCGACGCACCTCGCGCCGCGCCACCCCGCCGCCCTCACGCTCCTCGGCCGCGAGCATGGCTTCGACGTCGTCGAAGCCCGCGCGGTGCATCCGTTCCCCGAAGGTACGCGCCTGCCGTCGGGCGATCCCTCAACTCGCGCGATCGTCGATCTACTCAACGACCGTCTTTTCGGCGCACAGGATCTGCGCGTAGTTCTGCGGAAGGTGTAGCTGTAATTTATCCGGCCTCTGTGCGCCACACAGAACCTCGGGCGCGCCTACCCTTCGTAGGGCATCACGTCGATGACGCCGCGATTTGGCGGTGGCGGGGGGACGCGGTGCGGGATGAGGCCGAGGAGCAGTCCTGATACGAGGCCTGCGATATGCGCGACGTTGTCGATGTACGTCGTGCTGAATCCGATCGCGATGTTGAGGACGGCCCAGAAGATGAGCTGGGAGATCAGACCCCTGGTCCACGGCTCGTGACGCCACTGGGGCGATCGCTTGATCGAGAAGATGAAGGCGCCGAGAACTCCGAGAATCGCGCCGCTCGCGCCAACTGATGCCCCCTGGACATACAGCGAGCTTGCGACCGAGGCGATGGCGCCCGTCAGGAAGTAGATCAGCGCGAATCGCGCCGTGCCGAACATCGATTCGTAGAGTGATCCGAGCTGGTAGAGCGTCCACGAGTTCGCCGCCCAGTGCAGAAAGCTGCCGTGCAGGAACATCGCCGCGAAGATCCGCCAGTACTCCCCCCGCGCGATCATGCCGGGAACGATGGCGCCCATCTGCACCATCTTCTCGCTGTCCCAGAGTGCGCCGCTCAACCACTCGAAGATGAAGATGATGGTGATGAAGGCGAGGAGTGCCGCCGTCAGCGGCGAACGTGAAATGCGAAACATCATCGAGGTTCCAGCTTGGACGACACGCGTCGAAAGAGAGTGTGTGCCAGGCGGGGAGTGATCTCCTTGAATTTCGTGAAGGCGGCGGCGAGAAGGGGAACGACACGACGATACGCTCCGGACTCCGCCGCGTTGACGACGACGCGCGCGACCTGCTCCGGCTTCACGGCAAGCATCAGGCGGGAGGCTCCCGGCATTTTTCCTCGCTCGGCTTTCACGAAGAACTCTGTCTCCGTCGTGCCGGGGCAGACGAGTGCAACGCGCACGCCGCGTCGGATTACCTCGTCGCGCAGCGCCTCAGTGAATCCGACCAGCGCGAACTTCGTCGCGCAGTAGCCGCCCATCCGCGCGTAGCCCATGAGCCCTGCGATCGAGGCGACGTTGACGATCGTCCCCGAGCCGCGCGCGAGCATTTGCGGCAGGACCGACTGCGTGCAATGCACAGCGCCGAAGTAGTTGGTTTCCATCATCGTGCGCAGATCGTCCGGCTGCGCGGACTCGATCGCGTCGAAAATCGCGAAGCCGGCATTGTTGATGAGGACGTCAACGGTTCCGGCCGATTCGATCAGGCGCGCGCATTCCTCCCGTCGCGTAACATCCGTCACGACGGCTTCCGCACGCACGCCGAATTGGCGGCACTCGTCCGCGGTGGTACGCAGCGCTTGCTCACGCCGAGCGCCGAGCACGACGTTGGCGCCACGCCGCGCGCACTCGAGCGCCACGGCCCGGCCGATCCCGCTCGACGCGCCCGTAACCACGACCGTTTTCGCCTTTAGATCCATCGTTTTCGAATGAGTTCCGCGAGCCCGGCCCGTGGCAGGTTTATAGCATTGACACGTCAAAAGAGCGGAACCTATACTCCGGCGTACCCCGACCTCTGGCTCACACCGTGGAGCCGCGCCAGCCAACCCGAGGAGGCTCCATGCCGTTCGAAGAAGTAAAGAAAATCTGGATGAACGGGAGGATGGTCGACTTCGCCGACGCGAAGATTCACATCTTCACTCACGCTCTCCACTACGGCTCGGGCGTCTTCGAAGGCATTCGCACCTACGTCACCAAAACGGGTCCCGCGGTTTTCCGTCTCGACGAGCATCTGCGCCGGATGTACGACAGCTGCAAGATCTACCGGATGGACGTGCCGTTTACCCCGGCCGAGACGAAGCAGGCGTGTCTCGAAGTAGTCCAGGCGAACGATTTCGATGACTGCTACCTCCGCCCGCTCGTCTATCGTGGATTTCATTCGCTGGGCGTGAATCCGGTGAACTGTCCGGTCGACGTCATGGTCGCCGCGTGGCGCTGGGGCAAGTACCTCGGCGCGGAAGCGCTCGAGCAGGGTGTCGACGTCCGCGTCTCATCATGGAATCGGATGGCCCCGAACACGTTTCCCGCGCTCGCGAAGGCGACGGCGAACTACATGAACTCGATTCTGATCCGTCAGGAAGCCGGGATCGACGGCTACACAGAAGGCATCGCGCTCGACGTCAACGGCTACGTCAGCGAAGGTTCGGGCGAGAACATCTTCCTCGTCCGTGACGACCGGATCCTGACCCCACCTCTCGGTGCGTCGGTGCTCGCGGGAATCACGCGTGACACGATCGTCCGCCTTGCGCGCGACCTCGGATACGAAGTCGTCGAGACACTCATTCCGCGCGAATTGCTTTACATCGCTGATGAAGTCTTCTTCACCGGGACGGCTGCCGAAGTGACGCCAGTTCGCAGCATCGATCGGATCAAGGTCGGCGCCGGGCGCCGCGGTCCGATCACTGAGCGGATTCAAAAAGAGTACTTCGCGTATATCGCCGGCGAAGTTCCCGACCGCTACAACTGGCTGACGCCGGTGTATGCGGGACGTGCGGCCCGCAAGCCGGCGCTGGTGGGATAAAGCTCTCACCTGGTTCTCGAAACCGTCTACAACACCCCTTTCTCCCGCATCGAGTAGTAGCGGTGTGCGCCGATCACGATGTGGTCGGCGAGCTCGATGTCGCAGAGCCTGAGCGACTCGTCCATCTTCCTTGTGAACATCAGATCCTCGGCGGAGGGTGAGGGATCGCCGGACGGATGGTTGTGATAGAGCACGACGGCGCAGGCGTTCTCTTCGAGCGCAGCGCGCACGACATCGCGCGTCGACACGGCTGCGTGGTTGATCGTTCCGATGTAGATCTCGCGCTGCCTTAGAATCCGCCGCCGCGAGTCGAGGAACGCGGCGCCGAGGCGCTCCTGCACATGGTGCGAGTAGGTCGTGACGAGTGTGCGGCCGAATGTTTCGGGATCGAATGGCGGCGGCTGATCGGGCTCGGCGGAGGCGAGACGTCGCGCAACTTCGAACGCGGCGAGGATACGGCTCGCCTTCGCAGGCCCGATGCCCTTGAGCTTGGCGAAGTGCGATGCTTCGCGCCGCTGCAGCGCGCTGAAACCATCCTGCAGCAGTTCGCGTGCGAGCTGAATCGCGTTCTTGCCGCGTACACCCGATCCGAGGAGGATCGCGATCAGCTCCGCATCAGAGAGTGTCTCGGCGCCATGCGAGAGCAGTCGCTCGCGCGGGCGGTCGTCGAGCGGAAGATCGGCGATGGATTCGGTCAACGTTGTCCCTCCAGAATTGCGTTAATGATTTGAGGCGTCGCCTCCGCGGCGCGTGATGGAATCGCGTACGTGCAGGCCGAGGCGAGAGCGGACGCCTCGGGGTTGATCTCGATCGAGAGTCCGCGGTGCAGCGCGACGAGGCCTGCCGCCGGGTAGACGACGCCGGATGTGCCGATGATGAGCAGGATGTCCGCGCCGATGATCGCCGCCGATGCGCGCTCGACCGCCTCTTCCGGCAGCATCTCTCCAAACCAGACGATATCGGGACGCAACAGTGCGCCGCACGCGCAGTGGGGCGGCAGTGAAGCGAACGGCTCGTCCGCGACGGTGATCGTCCCTTCGCGCGTGCAGCGAACGCGAAAGATGTTCCCGTGAAGCTCGACGATATCGCGCGAACCACCCCGCGCGTGCAGGTTGTCGACATTCTGCGTGATGACGACGGCGGTCGCGAGTTGGGCGATCGAGCGATGAGCCGCGTTTGGTTGTGCCTCGCGGATCAGACCGCGGCGCCATTCGTACCACTGCCACACGAGCTTGGGATCGCGCGCGAACGCTTCCGGAGTCGCGAGATCCTCGGAGCGATAGCTGCGCCAGAGTCCCTGAGGGCCGCGGAACGTCGGAACCCCGCTATCGGCCGAGACTCCCGCGCCGGTGAAGACGACAACCTTGTGAGGCTGAAGATCGCGAATGGCGGCGACGCTGTCGTCCAGAACACTCATTGCGACCGAGGATACCTCGGTCGCGCAAGTGCTCTACGAGGGGTGGAGAAACGCCGGCGAGGGGAGCCGGCCCCTGCATCACGCCTTCGGAATCGCGCTCTCGTTGATCTGAATGAACGCGTCCTTGCGCAGACGCTCGAGGTACGCCTCGAGGTCGCGCTGGAACGTCTCATCACTCGCGTCTTTGCGGAGCTGATCCTTGATCGACTCGAACGCCGGCACTTCCGAAGGGAGGCGTTGCTCGATCTTGAGGATGTGATACGCGGAGCGCGTCTCGATCGGGCCGATGACTGATCCGGTGGGTGCGTTGAAGACCGCCTGGTCGAGATCGGGGAGCAGCTCGCCGCGGCGAACTTCGCCGAGGTCACCGCCGCGGTCCTTCGTT
>JAENWF010000057.1 GCA_016650215.1 Thermoanaerobaculia bacterium | reverse complement strand
CGCGAGCGGCGCGATTTCGATCACGCTCCGCTCCATCAGCTTCTCGACTTTCTCGAATCCGATGATGTCGTAGAGCGAGTCGTACAGGGGGCGGAGGTACGGGTTGACCTTTTCGGCGATGTCGCCCGGGAGGAATCCGAGGCGCTCGCCCGCTTCGACCGCGGGGCGGCAAAGGATGATGCGCTTGATCGACTTCTCGTTGAGAGCAGCGGCCGCCGCTGCGACGGCGAGGAACGTTTTACCGGTGCCGGCAGGGCCGACGCCAAACGTGATGTCGTAGTCCTGAATCGCCTGCAGGTAGAGCTTCTGCGCGAGGTTGCGCGGCGAGACGACGCGGCGGACGGCCGGCTGGATGGTCTCGTCTGTGAAAAAGTCGACGAGACTCACGTCGGGCTTGTCGCGGACTACACGCATGCCGGTCGAGATGTCCGACCGCTTGATCGGAAAGCCCTGCACGATGAGCTGCTGCATCTCGTCGAGAAGTTTCTCGACCGATGCGACGCTGTCGGGCGCCCCCTGCACTTTCACTTCGCCGTTGCGTGCGGAGATCTTGACGCCGAATTCGTCCTCCAGCATCCGGAGGTTCTCGTCATGGTTTCCGAAGAGCGTGTGCGTCCCTTGTTCGTCGAGAGTCAATTCCATCGTTCACGGTTCTCCGGTTTCGTAGAAGGTGATCCAGACCTCTCCGTACTCGGCTCTGCGCGAGAAGCGGAGGCGGCTCGGCTCGGTCGTAAACGGCGTAGTGCGCCGCCGGTGTTCCACGGCGATGAGAGCGCCATCCGCGAGGGGGGCGGCGTCGAGGGCGGAGACAAGCGGGTCGTAATGTGCGTAAGCATACGGCGGGTCGGCGTAAACGAGATCGAATTCGCGTTTCCCGAGACGCTTCAAGCCTTCGAGGACCTCGGCGGTCATGACTTCGATCGGCGCCTCCAGGTTTTTCGCGATCTTCTCGATGCCGAGATTGCTCTCGCGCCATTCGTCGATTGCGAGTGAGGAGGCGGCACCGCGCGAGACCGCTTCGAACGAGAAGATTCCGCTCCCGGCGAAGAGGTCGAGAAAACGAGCGTTGATGATCCGCTCTCCGACGATGTTGAAGTACGCCTGTCGCGCACGCTCGGAGGTCGGGCGGACTTCGCCGCGAGGTATGGGGATCTTCCGGCCGCGGAGGGTGCCGGCGGTGATGCGGAGGGCTGTCATCGAGGGGGCGGGGGGAGGGGGGACTGAAGAATGCAGAATGCAAAATGCAGAATGCAAAAAGGGCTCATGGGGAGATCACTTTTTTGCATTCTGCATTTTGCAGTCAGTTCGCTCGTCCGACGAAGTAGTTGTAGAAGTCTTTCTTCGCGACGTAGATCACTGTCGGTTGGGTCGTGCAGCGGAGCTGGATGACGCCGCTGTCGCTGATGATCCGCTCGACGCGGTAGGTCTTCCGGTCGTCGCCGACCAGCTCGTCGCCGACCTTCGGCTCGTAGCCGGCGACCGTGCTGGTGACCTGCCGGTCCTCGGAGAGCGCGCGCAGGAGATCCTCGATCGGCGCAATCTGATCGTGCAGAACACGCGAGCGGACAACGCTCGGATCGAAGTGCCGTTCGATCACGCTGCGATCCGTGTCGTAGATCCGTAGAAACGCGATCCGCCGTTCGGTCGGCGCATTCAGATCCGATTGCTGAACTTTGCGCAAGGCCGCCGCTGATGCCGCTTCGAGATACTTTTTCTGCGCCCCTTCGGGGATGATCACACGCTTCTGGATCGTCCCTCCGGCGCCTGCCATCCGGATTACGACCAGTCCGCCCTCGAAAATCGAAATGCGCTGCTGCACACCGCTGTCGAAGACCATGTAGTCGAGCAACGGATTCGGCAGGCGGCCGTCGATGAGCTGCGACCCGATCGCCTGCCGGCTGCCTTCAAGCTCGGGAATCTCGTACTTGCGGAGGCGACGCCGGTATTTCTCAGGCAGAGGAACCGACATCGAGCCGCCGGCTGGTGCCACATCGACATCATCGATGTCGTGCGGCGAGTTTTCGGTTGGGGGAGGCGTGGGAGCAGTCTGGGGGAACGCCGGCGAAACAGTGGCCAGCAGGATGAGAAGCGCCGCGCGTTGGAACAGAGGGTTCACTCTCGACCAAGATACTTGATGGCCATCTCACGCGCAAAAGAGCGCGCCTGGTCGGGCGCGATCTCCCCGCTGAAGACCGCCTCGCGCGTCCGCTCGAGTGCCCTCGCAACGTGCGGACCCGCGGGAACTTCCAGCTCGTTGCCGCGAAGCGCCAGCTTGAACTTGCGAAACTCCTCGAACCGGATGACGTGCTCCCCCTCTGCCGGTTTGTCGGCCATCAGGAGCGCAAGCATTTCGGGGGCGACGCTCTTGTAGAGGCGGAAGCGCTGGCGGTCGGACGGAGCGGCGGCGAGAGCCTTCTGCAGACGCGGCAGGTCGTGCGCGATCTGCATCGCGGCGCGCGCCCGCTTCTGCGAGAAGCCGGACCCTTCGAGCTGCGACACGCTGGCGCCACTTCCGCGCAGGAGCGCCCCGGTGTACAGCACGTAGCGGTCGAGGTCGGGGCGCACCGTGAGCTCCGTGCGGATCAGTTCGAGTCCCGAGGTGATCCGGCGTCCGATCTTCACGCCGAAGAGCGCCTCGAGCACGTGGTAGTGATTCAGCGCGGAAAGGATGGCCGGAGCTTCCTCCTCTTCCATCGCGAGGAACAGCTCGCGCCAGAGGCGTTCCTTTGACGCGGTCAGCAGCGCGCCAGAGGTGACTGCCTGCCTCAGCAGCGCGGCGGTCTCCTGCTGGATCGAGAAGCCGAGGCGGCTCGCGAGCCGGATTGCCCGAAAAATGCGCGTCGGATCGTCGATGAAGCTTTTTTCGTGCAGGACGCGGATCAGGCGTTTCTTCAGATCGCGCGCGCCGTCGGCCGGGTCGTGCAGCGACTCGTCCTGCAGATCCATCGCGATGGCGTTGATCGAGAAGTCGCGGCGCATCAGATCGTCTTTCAAGCGGCCGGGGGCAACCGCCGGGAGCGAACCGGGAGCCCGGTAGCGTTCCTTCCGCGCCGTGGCGATGTCGATCTCGGGAAACTCGCTCGCTGTGACCTTGTAGGTCAGAAACTGCGGAAACGAGCGGACCCGACCGTCGAGCCGTTTGGCGAGTGCGCGCGCGAGTGTCGAGCTTCCTTCCTCGAGCGTGAGGTCGATGTCGAACGCGTTGCGCCCCAGCAGCAGATCGCGCACGGGTCCGCCGACGAGGAATGGACGGCATTCCTTTTCGGCCGCGACTTCCTTCACGACTTCGATGGCGCGGCGCTGAGAGTTCGGAAATTCGTTGAGTCGGGTCATGGGATCAAGGTCTGATACAGCCGTTCAAGGACACGAAGGCGCTGCCGCGGCCGGAACTTCCCAGCCGTTTGTCTCGCTGCTTCAATTTTGGGTCGAGCCACCTCAGGCTTGAACAGGGCGGAGAGTATCGCATGCGCGAGCTCGTTTGGGTCGCGCACGGGAACCAGGAACCCTGTGCGTCCTTTCTCGAGCCGTTGGGTGTTGATCGGCGTACGTGCTGCAACGACAGGCTTTCCGGCCACAATCGCCTCGGCTACGAAGCCGTCGTAGTCATTGACGGAGGTCGCTGGATCAACCCAGACGTCTACGCCGATGAGATCTTCCGGCGCTGGCGCGCGGTCGAGAGTGAGCCATTCGATGTCATCGCGGAAGCGGTGAAGGCGCGCGAGCGTCTGCTCGATCTGGTTTTTCACGCCCGCGCGATGGGGACCGAATGAGGCGACGCGGCGAACCTCGCCGGGCCGGTCGCCATTCGAATCGGCCGCAGAGAACCAGAGCTCTTCGACGGCTTCGGGAAGTGAATCGATCGGCGACACGAGCGCGCGCGGCTGTGGAGGTTGGCGGATCGCGAGACGCCGCCGCGCCACTCTGCCGGACGCGACGAACGGGATCGTGAGACCGATAAACGGCGCTGCTGGAAGAAGTTCGGGTCCGTAGACGTGAATGAGGTCTGCGCTCACTCCGGCCAGGGATGCGGAGGGCACGAGCACCACCTCGTGCGAATCCGAGAGCCCGACGAAGTCGATGCGCTGCGATTTGCGCTCGAGCTCTGAAGCGCCTTCGATGATGGTCTGAGCTATGCGCATTGCCGGGAACTCATTGTAGAATTAGGCCTTTCGCGGCCAAATGACCTTGACGATCGGTATCTACGGAGGCCGTGACGACCTCGTCCGGCGACTGCGGGAGGCCTGCCCCGCGTGGGAGTTTGCTGCCGATGCGACGCGCAACGGCTGCAGGATCGTGGTCGTCGACGCCGACTCTCACGGGGTCCTCAGTTCTCCTCCCGGCAAGAGTCTTGTTCGCCTGATTCTCTGCGATGGACAGGTTCCCGATCAGCGCCGCAATGGCGAGATACGTCTGAACCGTACGACATTTCTCGCCGATCCCGACGAGTATCTGAACTTTGCCTCAGATATGGCCGACGCCGCGATGCATGCGTCGCTCCTCGAGCAGGAGGTCAACAACCTCAGCCAGATACACGAGATGATGGCGATGGTGGACGCGGAGGCTGTCTCCGAGCGGATCACGCAATCGGTCCTCGAGATCCTCGGCCTGCCGCACGGCACGCTGCTGTTTCACGACCCGCGGCTCGAGCGATACGTCGTCAGCTACAGCAACGATCCCGAATATCGCGAAACCGGAGAGTTCCTTCCGGGCGTGCCGCCTGGACTGTTGCAGCGCGCGCTCTCGAGCGGGCGGTTTTTCGCGGCCGATCACACGAAGGAAGGCGGCAGCATGGTGGTGATGCCGCTTCAGGTGCGCGACGATCTGATCGGCGTCATCAAAGTTCCCCTCACGCCCGACTCGGAGTACTCGGACGAAGCCCCCGAAAAAGTCCATAGGTATCTCTCCGATGTCGCTCAGGTGTTGAGCAACATCTACCAGCTCACGCGCAGTCGCGACCTCGCGATGCGCGACGATCTGACGAAGGCGTTCAATCGCCGTTTCTTCGAGTCGTATCTCGAGGAGGAGATCGAGCGCTCGCGCCGCTACGGCTCGCAGTTCAGCATCATCTTCCTCGACCTCGACGACCTCAAGATGGTCAACAATTTCTACGGACACCTGACCGGCTCGCGCACGCTTCAGGAGGTCGCGAAGCGGATCCTCGGCGCGGTACGCACGATCGACAAGGTCGTCCGGTTCGGCGGCGACGAGTTCTGCATCATTCTTCCGCAGACCGATCAGGATCAGGCGATGTTGGTCGCGAACCGCGTCCGCCGCGCGATGTCGGCGACCTCATTCATCGTTGACGACAACATCGAGATTTCGATCACCGCGAGCTTCGGCATTGCGGCGTATCCCATTCATGCGGTCACGAAGGAGGACCTCGTCCGCCAGGCCGACGCCGCGATGTATCGCGTGAAGGCGACGACGAAGAATGCAGTCGGCCTCGCGATCGTGGAGAATGCCACCCGGCCCGTAAGCCTCCCCTGACCGAATGTCCGAAGACCTCAGCATCCACGGCACACTTGCGGAGACCACGGTTCCCGACCTCTTCCGCTCGATCGTCCGGAGCAGCGAGACCGCGGTTCTCTTGCTCGAGGCGATCGGTCGCAACGACTCGATCTACTTCCTCGAAGGGCGCATCGTCTTCGCATCGAGCAGCGACGCCGACATGGGGCTCGCTGAGACGCTGCTGCGCAGCGGCGAGATCAACCTGCATCAGTACAACACGGCGATGGACCGCCTCGTCGTTTCGCGCCGGATCGGATCGCTTCTCATCGAGATGGGATTTCTCAAGCCGGAGGAGCTGAGCCGCGCGGTCGAGCGTCAGGTGAGCGCGATCGTGCTCAATGCGATGTCGTACCGGAGCGGCAGCTACACGATCGAGTTCACGCCGACCTTTCCAGACGAGATCATCACGCTGCCGCTCTCGACCGAGCGGCTCATCCTCGACGGCGTCTGCCGCATCGAATACTGGTCGCTCGTGCTGCGCGGCATCGGCCGCTTCGACCGCCTGCTCGAACAGGCACCCGACGCGGACACCCGCACGTATCAGCTCGAGTTGAATGATGAGGAGTCGAGCGTCCTGACGCTCCTCGGCGAACCGCAGACGGTCGAGCAGCTCTGCGCGCGCAGCTACCTCTCGAACTTCCGCACCTGCCAGACGCTCTGGGGGCTGCTCGTCGTGAATCTCGTGCAGGACTCGATCAGCGTGATGCTCGATGAGAAGCGCGCGGCCGAGGAGAGTGAGTACGAGCTCGAAGACGTCGTCGAGAGGTACAACACCGTCTTCCAGCGGATCTTCGCGCTCGTCTTTCTGAAGATCGGCGACCACATCTACGACTTCATGGACCGCGTCGTCCTCCATTTATCGCCCGACACGTTGCCGTATCTGAGCGGCATGAACCTGGTGAACGAAGGGCGCGTCGATTTCGATCAGCTCCTCAACAATCTGATTGCGTCAGGCTCGGAGAACCAGAGAAAAGTCGTGCACAACGTTCTGAACGAGCTGCTGTACGGATGGATCTGTGAGGTGAAGAGCGAGTTCGGAGCGGCGCTGGAAGGGGAAGTGGTGAAGATTGCGGATGAGGTGCGGCGGTGAGTGTAGGGGAGGACGAAATGCAAAATGCAGAATGCAAAATGCAAAATGCAAAAAGGGTTCTGCCACGTGCCTTTTTTGCATTTTGCATTTTGCATTTTGCATTTGTTTTTCTGACCTCCTGCGCCCCGGCCGGTCCGCCCAATAAACCCAACGACCGCGAGTGGACCCTCATCTCATCGGACTACCAGTGGATTCAGACGTTGCGCGCCGCGCAGAGGCCGCCTGAGCCGAACGCGCCGCGCAAGCAGCAGATCGAGGCGATGCTCGAAAATCACCGGCGCATCGAATCGACGTATGTCGCGTTCGTCGACAAGGTGCGCGAGTACCACGAACGGACCGCCGATCCCCGTGCCGCGGCGCTGCTGGCGAAGGAGAAGCTGACGATCGGCGACGAGTACATGAACGTCCTCTCGCGCTACGACCGCGCGCTCGAGTTCTACAAGGCCGCGCTCGAATACGATCCGAGCTCCGCAGAGGCGCGCGCGCGCATCGCGACCGCCGAACAGCGGCGCTATGTGTCGATGAGCTCCTTCGCGAACATCAAGAGCGGCATGAAGGAAGCGGAGGTGCGAAGCCTTCTCGGGTTGCCGCGCGAGGACTGGATCAAGCAGGTTGTGCAGAACCGCCGGATCTACGCGGTCTGGATTTACCCGAAGGCTGACGGAGGGGCTTCGGCGGTCTACTTTGACAACGGCAGCGTCTATCACACAAACTGGAACGCGGCAGCGCCGCCGGCCCCGGCGGACAAGCCGGTCCAGTAGGGCCGCACTCGGCATTTGGGTGTGACAGGGAGGGCGTGAAATGTCTGAAGATGTGATGGCCGACGAACAGTCCCACTACGAAGTCTCACTAACTGCCGGACAGGCGTTTCTCGCGTTTGTCCTGCTGCTGCTCTCGCTCGCTGCGTCGTTCGCGTTCGGTCTTCTGATCGGCCGCGGCAACGGAGGCGAGGACAAGCTGGTTGCGCGCAAAGACGCTGCGATCGTCACCGAGGCGCCGAAAAAGGAGATCGCCGAGACCGCGGTCCGTGACGACGACTTCAAGCCCGCGGCCGACGAAATCGAAACGCCTGCAGTGATCAACGAAGAGGCAAAGGCGGTCCCGGAACGGCCGCAGGTCGCTGCCGCCGCTCCGTCGGAGAAGCCGAAACCCGCCGCGGTCGCGCCGGCCACGGCCGCCGTTCCGCACTACGCGCAACTCTTCTCGACTGCCGATCAGAAAACCGCCGAGAGTCTCGCCGCGAAACTGATCGACGGCGGCTTTACCTCTGCCTACGTCGAACGCGGCACCACGCCGAAAGGACCGGTCTTTCGAGTCCGCGTCCCCTTCTCCTCCGAGCCCGCCGCCCGAGCCGCCGAACCCAAACTGCGCACGTTCTCGAAGGATGTCTGGATTACGAAGTCGCAGGTCTAGCATTGAGTGCTGAGTGCTGAGGACTAGTCCTGAGTCCTGAGTCCTGAGTGCTGAGTCACTCCGCGCGACAAATGACCTCGCTGTCATCCTGAGCGAAGCGAAGGATCCCCCGCGCAAAGACGCTGATCGCCCGGACGCGGGGACGGCGTACCACTCGTCACGCGTCACGCGTCACCCGTCACTCGTCACTCGTCACCCCACTCAGCACTCAGGACCCAGCACTCGGGACTGAGCACTCAGCACCCAGGACTCAGCACTGAAGACACAGCGCTCGTATAATGCCCGCCCCATGCCCCCAAAGTCGAAAACCACCACCCCGGAGCTCGAGCAGCTCAGGAACGCCCAGACTTCCGCGAAGAAACGGAGCTCGCCGGATCCGGCGTTCATCCTCGACAAAGCGATCTATCAGCTCTGGGAGACGATCAACGACCTCGACCAGATTCAACCCGAGCGGGTCGAGCACTACCGCGTATCGATTTTCGGCAGCTCCCGCATCCGGCGCGGCGATCCGATCTACGACGAAGTCAAGAAGCTGAGCTACGAGCTCGCGCGGATGGGGGTCGACATCGTTACCGGCGGCGGTCCGGGACTGATGGAAGCCGCCAACTCGGGCGCAGTCGAGGGACAGATCGAGAGCAAGTCGCGCTCGTTCGGCCTCGCGATTCATCTGCCGAGCGAAGAGCAGTCGAATCCGTTCGTAGACAAAGTCTTCCGGCACCGCACCTTCTTCTCGCGTCTGCACCACTTCGTGCGGCTCTCGTCAGCATTCATCGTCATGCCGGGTGGCATCGGCACCGCGCTCGAGCTCTTCATGGTCTGGCAGCTTCTGCAGGTCAAGCACATGAAGAGTCATCCCCTGATCCTGGTCGGGACGATGTGGCCACCGCTTCTCGAGTGGATCAAAGGCTCGATGATCGAGCGCGGGCTCGTCAGTCCGCCCGATCTCGACGTGGTTGCGATTGTTCCTTCCGCCGAAGAGGCGATCAAAATCATCGCTGCCTCATACGAACAGTTCAAGGGAGAGAAGAATGGTCACGCAGCAGCAGGTACTTGATGCGCTGAAGCGGGTGAAGTTTCCCGGGCTGTCGCGCGACATCGTCTCCTTCGGATTTGTTCACGACGTCGCGATCGACGGCGGCAGCGTGTCGTTCACCGTCCGCTTCCAGACCGAGAACGCGGCGGTCGGCGGTCAGATTCAGCGCGAGGCAGAAACGCTCGTGCGCGGCATCGAGGGAGTCGAATCGGTGCGCGTGACCATCGACGCGAGCCCGCGCAATGCCGGACCGCAAGGCAGCGGCCCGATGGGATCTTCGCCGCGTATTCTCGAGCAGGTCACCTACAAGATCGCGGTCGCTTCGGGCAAAGGGGGCGTCGGCAAGTCGACGGTCTCGACGAACCTCGCGCTCGCGCTCCGCGCCCTCGGATATACCGTCGGCCTTCTCGACGCCGACATCTACGGCCCCTCCCAGCAGATGATGCTCGGCATCACCGGCCGTCCGCAGATCGATGAGGCCGACGAGAAGATCATCCCGATGGAGAACCACGGCATCAAGACGATGTCGCTCGGCCTCATCACCGATCCCGACACGCCGGTCATCTGGCGCGGGCCGATGGTGATGAAGGCGCTCGATCAGTTCCTCACCGACGTGAAGTGGGGCGTGCTCGACTTCATGATCATCGACCTGCCGCCGGGCACGGGCGACGCGCAGCTCACGCTGACGCAGAAGGTGCCGCTCACCGGTGCAGTCGTTGTGACGACGCCGCAGGACGTGGCGCTCATCGACGCGCGCAAAGGTCTGGCGATGTTCCGCAAGGTCAACGTCCCGGTCCTCGGCATCATCGAGAACATGAGCTACTTCATCTGCGGCCACTGTGGCGGGCGCGAAGAGATCTTCGGTCACGGCGGCGGGAAGAAGACCGCCGAGATGCTCGGCGTCCCGTTCCTCGGCGAAGTCCCTCTCGACCCCAAAGTCGTGATGGGCGGCGACTCAGGTGAGCCGATCGTCATACGGAATCCCGAGTCGGCCGCCGCCCAGGCGTTCCGCGACCTCGCGACGCAGATCGTCAAACAGGTCGAGAGCGGCGTGCCGGGCCATACGCACGACCACGATCACGATCACAACGGCCACGATCACGATCACGCGCACGCACACTAGACGGTGTTCGCTTGTGAAACACGCCCTATAATCTTCGTGTGACGGATCGATCCGATTGGCGTGTCAGGAAATTCAAAGCGGGTGAGGAGCCTCCCGATGACGATCCGGCGCCGGAGCTGACTACATGGTGATCGGGGCTCATGCGGTCGCTGCGCATGGCTACCTCCGATCAACAGAGGACTTCGAGTTCTGGATACGGCCGGCGTTCGCGCTCTGATATCTTCGCCCGCGCATGATCAACAAAGTCGTCGGGTCAGCCGAGGAAGCGATCAAGGACATCCGCGACGGCGCGATGCTCGTCGTCGGCGGGTTCGGACTCTGTGGGATTCCTGAGAACCTGATCAACGCGCTCGTGAAGAGTGGCGTGAAGGGTCTCACGTGCGTGTCGAACAACGCGGGTGTCGATGACTGGGGACTGGGACTGCTGCTCCAGACGCGCCAGATCCGCAAGATGGTCTCCTCGTACGTCGGTGAGAACGCGGAGTTCGAGCGGCAGTACCTGGCGGGAGAGCTCGAAGTCGAGTTTGCGCCGCAGGGGACGCTCGCGGAGCGGATGCGCGCAGGCGGCGCCGGCATCCCGGCATTCTTCACACCGGCCGGGTTCGGCACGACCGTCGCCGACGGAAAAGAGACGCGCGAGTTCGACGGGAAGCACTATGTGATGGAGCGTGGAATCCGCGGCGACTTTTCGCTTGTCGCCGCATGGAAAGGGGACCGCCTCGGCAATCTCGTGTATCGAAAGACCGCGCGCAACTTCAATCCGATGGCGGCGACGGCGGGGAAGGTCTGCATCGCCGAGGTTGAAGAGCTCGTCGAACCGGGAGCGCTCGATCCCGACAACGTACACACGCCGGGCATCTTCGTGCATCGCGTGGTGGTCGCGCCCCGCGTCAAGCGCATCGAACAGCGAACCGTGAGGAAGGGTTAAGCGATGCCGCTCACACGCGATCAGATTGTTGCCCGCGCCTCGCAGGAGTTGCGCGACGGCTACTACGTGAACCTCGGCATCGGGATGCCGACGCTCGTCGCCAACAACATTCCCCCCGGCATGGAGGTCATCCTTCAGTCGGAGAACGGAATTCTCGGCCTCGGACCCTTTCCGCGCGAGCAGGATGTCGACGCCGATCTCATCAACGCCGGGAAGCAGACGGTGACAGTGTTGCCGGGGGCCGCGTTCTTCTCCAGCGCCGACTCGTTCGCGATGATCCGCGGCGGCAAGGTTGACCTGTCGATCCTCGGCGCGATGCAGGTTTCAGAACACGGCGACATCGCGAATTGGATGGTGCCGGGCTCGATGGTGAAGGGGATGGGAGGCGCGATGGATCTCGTCGCCGGAGCGAAGCGCCTCATCGTGACGATGGAGCACGTCACCAAAAAAGGCGAGAAGAAGATTCTGAAAGCGTGCAATCTCCCGCTGACCGGAGTCCGTTGCGTGAACCGCATCATCACCGACTACTGCGTGCTGGATGTGACGGAGAAGGGTCTGAAGCTCGTCGAGCTCGCGCCCGGGGTGACTGCCGAGCAGGTTCAGGAGATGACGGAACCGACGATCCTGATGTGATGGGGGAGGCGCCCCCGCCCAGATTCCTCGCTTGCGCTCGGAATGAAGCGGCGTTCTTCACGACCTCTCTCACGACAACCGCAAATACTCGAGTGTTTCGCCGATCACACCGCGTTCGATCTCGCGGTCTGGCCGCCACTTGCCATGCTCTCGCCGGATGGTGAAGAGCACGGGAAACCGCCGCCCACGCTCGGCGGGAACGCCGTAGCGGACGTGAATCTCATCACCCTCATCGACCACGCGCAGATCGAGATCGGGGAGGCGGCGGTGGAGAAACTGCTCCAGCTCGCGAACCTTCACGATGCCGGTTCGGCTGCCGCGGCGCGCTTTTCCTCAGGCTTGCGCCACATGTCGAGGAACAGCAGCCCGATGCCGATGCAGATCGCGGAGTCCGCGACGT
>JAENWF010000056.1 GCA_016650215.1 Thermoanaerobaculia bacterium | reverse complement strand
TTTGGAGAGGTAGTCCTCGGCTCCCGCTTCGATGCAGCGCACGACCGACTGCACGTCGCTCAGCGCAGAGATCATGATGACCGGTACGTTGCGCAGCCGGACGTCACCCTTGATGCGGCCCAGCACCTCATACCCATCCATGTCGGGCATCATGATGTCGAGAAGCACGAGATCGAATGAGTTCTCCCTCATCTGCTGCAGTGCTTCGCTGCCGCTGGTTGCGGTTACCACGGTGTGGCCCTGATGGGTTAAGCGGCGCTTGAGAACGTCGCGGTTCGTCTCATCGTCGTCGACGATCAGCAGCGATCCCGGCGCAATCGCGCCGGTCATTCCGAGCGTCACCGGGGACTCAGGGCGGTCGAGCTCGAGGCCACGCTCAGCGACCTCTGTTCGACTTGGAATGAAGTCGATCTCGCCATCCGCGCTGAAGTTCTCGTCGATGAGCGCGAGCATGCGACGGCCCGCAGAACGGATTCTCTGCAGGTCGGTGACGATCCCTTCACGGGTCTCATCCTCGGCCAGCATTTCGGAGTAGCCGATGATCTGGTTGAGGGGGGTTCTCAGATCGTGAAGAAGCCGCGAGGGAAGGCTCGTCCTCACGAGCCGGAGGTCGGATTCCGTGCGCGCCGATGCATTCACGGGCTCGTCTCCGCCGCCGCCGGCAGCAGCGCCGCGATCTTGGCGAGGAGGCGCGGCAGTTCGATCGGCTTCGTGTCGTAGTCGTTGCATCCCGCTTCGAGCGCTTTGTCGCGATCGTTCGCCATCGCGTGTGCGGTGAGGGCGATGATCGGGATGTGTTTGAGCCGCGCGTCACTCTTCAGCATCCGTGTGGCTTGCCAGCCGTCGACGACCGGCAGACTCATGTCCATCAGGATGAGATCGGGCAGGTTCGCTCGCGCAATCGCGACGCCCTTCTCGCCATCGACCGCGAGCAGGATCTTGAATCCATTGCGCTCGAGACGCCTCGACAGCATGTTGCGGTTCATCTCGTTGTCTTCGACGATGAGGATCGTAGTCACGAGGCCGCTGTCTCCGTTCGGAGTGCGCGCTGCGCGTTGGTCTTGCTGATGAGATCGCGAACCTGCTCGAGCAGGAGCTCGCGCGATTCGCCGCGCTTCTGCAGGATGGTTTGTACGTGACCATTGAGCCGGCGATGATCGTCGTTCGAGAGGTCGTGGGAGGTGACGACCACGATCGGGATCCTGCGCCACTCGGGATGGCGCCGGACTTCCGCTGTGAACGTGAAGCCGTCCATCACCGGCATCATCAGGTCGAGAAAGATCAGGCTCGGACGTTCCCGCTCCATCATCGCGAGCGCCTCGACCCCGTTGCCGGCCTCGGAGACCGCCCACCCTTCTTTCTCGAGCATCCGCCGCGTCATCAGGCGGATCGCAGGATCGTCATCGATGACGAGAACCGGACACGGCGGATGAAGACATGTGTGTTTTTTCAGGATCTGCGCGAGCCGCCGGCGGTTGACCGGTTTCGTCGCGTAGTCCGACGCGCCGAGGGTGAAGCCGCGCTCGGGATCGTCGACCATCGTCACCATGACGACGGGAATGTCGCGCAGAGCAGAGTCGCCTTTGAGCTCGGAAAGCACGGTCCAGCCATCCATGTCGGGCATCATCACGTCGAGCGTGATTGCCGCCGGCACTAGCTGGCGCGCGAGCCTCAGTCCCTGCGCCCCTCCGCTCGCGACGCATACCGTGAAACCTTCTTTGCGCAGATAGCGCTGCATGAGGTCGCGCTGTATCGGGTCGTCGTCGATGACGAGAACGCAGGTGCGGAGCGCGGGCGCCGCTTCGGTTTCGACCGGCGCAACGAAGTCGGGAGCCTCGGAGTCGGTCGCGCCGGCGCTCGAGGCTGCCGCCTCGACGAACGTCTCGCTGACCGTCGCGGGAAGTTTGATCGTGAAGATGCTTCCTTCGCCGAGAACGCTGTGGACCGTCACGTCGCCGCCCATCATCTGGCAGAAGCGGCGCGTCAGAGCGAGACCGAGACCGGTGCCGCCGAACTTGCGCGTCGTCGATGCGTCCGCCTGAGTGAAGGATTGGAAGAGCCGCAGAATCTGTTCGGCACTCAGTCCGATGCCGGTGTCGGTAATGCGGAACATGATCCAGTCGATGCCGTTCATCATCTGCCGCTCGGCCTCGATCTTGACCCTGCCGCCATGCGTGAACTTCGTTGCGTTGGAAACGAGATTGAAGAGACCTTGGCGCACCTTGCTCAAGTCGGCTCGCATCGAGCCGATCTCGGACGCGCAGTTGATCTCGAGCGTGTTGCCGTTCTTCTCGACCTGAAGCTCGATGGTGGAGGCCACTTCGGCGATGAGCGAGGAGATGTCGAAGCTCTCGAGATGGAGCTCCATTTTCCCAGCCTCGATCTTCGACAGATCGAGAATGTCGTTGATGAGGCCGAGGAGGTGTCTGCCTGCGGTCGAGATCTTCTGCAGATCGGCGCTGAAGTCCTCGAGATTTCTCTCGACCGCCTCCTCGAGCAGCATTTCTGAGAATCCCATGATCGCGTTGAGCGGCGTCCGCAGCTCGTGGCTCATGTTGGCGAGGAACAGACTCTTGGTCCGGTTGGCGGTTTCTGCCGCTTCTTTCGCCTTCGCGACTTCGCCCTCCGCGCGACGCCGCTCGGTGACGTCCTCCATGGCGAGCACCAGCAGCTCCGCGTGGCTTCCCTGACGCAGTTTCCGTGCGTTGAGCAGCATGACGCGCCGCCCGATCACAGGGAAATCGTGCTCCAGCTCGAAATCGTTGAAGACCGAGCTCATGGGAACGATGTCCTCGAGAAGCGTGCGGAGAGCGGGGATGTCCCACTGTCCGTTGCCGAGCTCGTAGATGAGACGGTTCTCGGTCTCCTGGGACGATACGTGGAACGTCTGGTAAAAGGCGCGGTTCGCGGAGTGGACGCGGAGGCTGCTGTCGAGAATCAGAAGCGGTTCGCGCACGGTGTCGACGACGTCCTGCGCATACGTTTCGATCTGATCGAGGAGCTGCTGCGATCGACGTTTCTCGGTGACGTCCTCCAGCGCGAGAAGCACGAGATCAGCGTGCAGCCTTCGCGCGTTGAGCAGCATGACGCGCTGCCCGATCTCGGGGAAGTCGTGCTCGAGGACGAAATCGTTGAAGACCGAGCTTCGCGGGACGATGTCTTCCAGCAGTGTGCGCAGATCCGGGATGTCCCACTGCCCGTTGCCGAGCTCGTAGATCAGACGGTTTTCGGTTTCGACCTGCGAGACGTGAAAGGTGCGGTAGAAGGAGCTGTTCGCCGAGCGCACGCGAAGGGCGGCATCGAGAACGAGCAGCGGCTCGCGCACGGTGTCGAAGACATCCTGCGCGAAATTCTGAATGTCGGTGACGAGAGGCTTCCCCGGCGCCGTCTGCGACGTTATGTTGAGTGGTCCTGGCTCGAGAACGAGATTGGGGGAGCCGGGCGGTTGGGTCATGGGATCGCCTCCTGGTTGATTGAACCCTGCTACTCGTGGAGGACTACGTTCAGCAGCGAGCTGTGGACCTGAATGACGCCGTTGTAGTCGATGAATCCGAGTTTCCGGAAGCGGTTCATGAAGAAGTTCACGCGCGAGCGCGTCGTGCCGATCATTTCCGCGAGCACTTCCTGGCTCATCTTCGGGATGACGGTCTCCGGCTCGTTGTCCTTTCCGAAATGCGCGAGCAGTAGAAGGATGCGCGCCAGGCGTTTCTCGCTCGAATTGAAGAGATGGTCGACGAGGTCTTCCTGAATTCGTGCATTGCGAGCCAGGAGAAACGATACGAAGACGCCGGCGAACGCATGCTCCTGCTGCAGCACGCGGAGCATCTCCGCTTTATCGATTCGCAGCAACGTCGAGCGGACGAGCGCAGTCGCGCTGACCACGCGAATCCGCTCGGCCGAGGCAACGCACTGTTCGCCTACGAAGTTGCCCGCATCGAGCAGGGAAAGCGTCGCCTCTTTTCCCTGCGGCGATATGACCGTCAGCTTGACGCTTCCCTTCTGAACGTAGAAGACGGAGTCGGCCGCGTCACCCTGCGTGAAGAGGACCTGATTCTTCTTCAACTCGACAATGGTTCGCCCGAGTCCGGTCTCTTTGAGAAAGATCTCCGGGTCGAAATCGGCGATCGAAACGCGGGTTTTCCTCATGTGTATGAATAGTATCGCGCCCGGCAAAAGTGTGCAATTTTGCACAGACTGCTCAGAGGCCCGACGTTAGCATCCGCCCATGGGCACAAGACACCTCTCTCTCTCTACCGTATTGATGTCAGCCGCGCTTCTCTTCGGCGCTCAGGCTGCATCCGGCCAACCGGCGTCGGCGCCGCCGCTCGGCGTCTCACTCCCGCAGTTCGGAGTTCTTGGTGGCGCCGCCGTCACCGGGTCCACCGGCGCGGGGACCGTGGTGAATGGAGACGTAGGTTCGTCACCCACTCCGGCAATTTCGAACTTCCTCGGCTCGACGCCCCCCGGGCCATCGCGAACGGATCCAACACACAGTGTCCACTACACGAATGATGCAGTGGTGCAACAGGCGATTCTCGATGCCCGAGCCGCGTGGGTCGACATGGGCAATCAAGGAGCACTAGCCAGCGCGCAGGCGTTGGGTCCCGAACTCAGTGGACAGGTTCTCACTTCCGGCATCTTCAACTTTGCCTCAGCGGCCAATCTCGCATCTCCTGGCGGTGTGGTCACTGGAACGCTGACCCTCAATGGACCCGGAATTTTTATCTTCAACGTAGGCAGTTCGCTCACCGCGAACGTCGGCTCGATCGTCACGGGCACCGCTAATCCCTGCAACGTTTACTGGCGGATGGGAGGCGACGGCTCGGCGACGCTCAACGGAGTCAACTTCTGGGGAACCGTCATCGCGGATCAGAGCGTCACGGTCTCATCCGCGACCACTCTGACGGGGAGAGCGGTTGGGATCATCGGCGCGGTGACGATGCCGGGGGCCGGCGGCAACACGATCGGTGGCTGCAGCAGCTTACCCGGCGGTCCGCCGGGACCGGGTGGATCCGCTGGCGGCTCGACGCTCGACTCAGTCGGCATGGCGATTCTTCTTGGTCTGCTTGCTCTCGCGGGTGTGTTCGCGGTCAATCGCTTCACGTTGTAACGGCGAGGCTTCGTGATGGCGATCGGCAAGTCACGTAAGCCGGGGTTGATCTTTGTCGGCAGATTCCTGGCGGCGTTGATCGTCTTCTATTTCATCACGACGCTCGATCCGGTGAACGAGCACGTAGTGCTTCCATTCACGGGGCTCGTCGTCGACGCATCCGCGTTCATTCTGCGGAGCATGCATCAGCCGATCGACGTCACGGGGACGGTGATTCGCTCGCCTCGCTTTTCGCTCGACGTCCGCAACGGATGCAACGGCGTGGAGGCCATGATGGTTCTTGCGGCCGCGATGCTGGCGTTTCCTGCGACGCTTCGATCAAGGGTGATCGGTCTGCTCGCAGGAAGCGTCGCGATTCAGATTCTCAACCTCGTGCGCGTGAGCTCACTTGTCTGGCTCGGCGAGCATCACCGCCAGTTCTTCGACTTCGTTCACGTCGGTGTCTGGCAATCGATCGTGATTCTCGCCGCCGTCTCGATGTTCGTGTTCTGGAGCTGGAAGTTTGCCGAAAGACCTCTGGAAGCTCGTTCTTAAAGGAGCGATCGGTTTCCTCATCGGTCTCGCGGTGTGGAGCGGCCTTTCGCAGCCGTACACCCGCGTGCTCGCATCGCTCAGCGAGACGGTGATCCGGCTTGCCGAACGTCCGGCAGTCACCTCGATCACGGCCGACGGAACGTTGATGATGGTTGCTCGCAGCGACGTTCCAACGTCGCCCTCGTCGGGATCGTTCGCCGTGGAGTCGACGGACATCACGTTCAACATCATTCTTCTCGTGACGCTGTTCGCCGCGAGCAGCCGCGCTTTTTCCGACCGCAATATGTTCGGGTTCGCCATCGCCGCGATTGCGCTCGTTTTCGTTCACGTGGCGGCGGTCGTGTCGTTCGTCGAGGCGTGGTACGCGGGAAGCTTCGGCTCCTGGAGCGCGGCTCACTATGGATTCATCGCCAAACGCTTCTGGGAAGCGGCACCCTATTTCTACAGTCTGGTGGGAACGTACGGTTCGGCGATTGCGATCTGGTGGCTGCTTCGGGCGCCATCCGATCACATTCCGAGGCGGACTGTGCAGCGACGAAAGGCGGCCGGCTTGAGAGCCGGCGCCGCATCAGGCTCAGCTCGCGGCTGACGCTCCTTTCGCTAATCGGGGCGCACGGAGTTTCCACCGGATAATTCCACCGTGACATTCTTCTTCCTTGCGCGTATGGTGATCACCTGTCGGGGAAACTTCCTCGGCCCTTCAGTCCGTCTGAACTAAGTCAGATCCTCTGGACTCACCCCTCTTAGTCACCTCAAACTCTCGACGTGGGCGACCGGCGGCAGCTCTCACCAGGAGCGTTGCACAAAACGTCGCATCGAGGGAAGCCGGCAGAGCCGGCCAGGAGTCTTCAATGAAACTGTATGTGGGCAACCTCTCCAAGAAGTACACCGATGCGCAGTTGAACGAGCTCGCAGCACCGTTCGGGAAGCTTATCTCGGCGAATGTTGCGACCGAGCGCTCGAGCGGCGAGTCGAAGGGATTCGGCTTTCTCGAGTTCAGCAATGCTGACGAAGCGCGCGCAGCGATCACGGGCCTTCATGGCAAGGACGTCAACGGCCAGATCCTGAAGGTCAACGAAGCAAAGCCGCGCAACGAAGCCGCCCCGAAGTCGTGATCTCACGATGACACCTGGGAGGACGGCCGTTCCGGCCGTTCTCCCACTCGTTGCAAAGGAGATCTCATGTTCGTCTGGATATCACTCGCCGCCGTGGTGGTGGCCGCATTTCTCGGATGGAACCTCTACCGCCGTTTCGGCGCCGACCGCATCGACGCGTTCAACGAGAAACGGCGTGCGACGGCGAAGCTCGTCAGCCGCGGCGAGTTCGTCGATGGAAACCGGCACCTCGAAGTGGCGCTCGCCGTGACGCAGTCGACCTTCTTTTACGAGAACGCCGACATGCAGGCATCGCTCGATCTGCAGTGGGTGCGTGAGATCGAGTACGACTCCGAGCTCGCGACAGGCACCGCTCCCCCTGCGGGGAAAGTGCTCCGCCTGCGCACGAACAGCCAGGCGTTCGAGTTCATCATTCCGGGCGACATGGTCGCTCGCTGGCACATGATGCTGCCACCGCGCCGTGCGGCCGGCCCCGTTTCCGACGTCGTGCCCGGCCTTGCGCCGCAGGTCGCCAGCGCCACATGACGGCACTGCAAGAAGCGATGAAGATCAATATCGAGAATCTGGAACTTGCCCGCAGCGACCGTCTTCGTGAGCGCCTCGACATCGCCGCCCGCCTGCGATGCACCGAGCACGATCAGCCCATTTTCGCCGTCTCCATTCACGGCCTCGAGAACGGCTGGTTCGATGCGCAGTGGACGACCTGTTGCGAGAAGCTCGAACATCAGGCGGTGGCCATTGTGAAAGACCGCTGTTGAGCTGGAGCCGCACGTGACCAGGCAGATCGTTCGATTGACGGCAGGAAAAGTATTGCGGAGCGACGATCTCGTCGCCGGCGAGAAAGAAACGGCCGCGGGGATTCTGCGCGCCAATCCCACGTTCGGAAACCCGCATGTGGTCCGCTGCGACTGGTGCCGCGAGACGCGAACGCTCTTCCGCGACGAGAACGACGGTCCGTTCAAGCTCACCCCTCACGGCTGGCGCTGCGAGCCATGCAACTCGCGAGCGTCGAGTCAGGAGATCAAGTTCTAGCGCCGTTTCTTAGTGCTGAGTGCTGAGTCCTGAGTCCTGAGCGAGTCTGACGAGAGGCGCCGAAGCGGGTCCCGGGAAATGACCGCGAACTCGTCGCCGCCGACTCTGGCGATTATGTCCCCGGCGCGAACAGCCCGGCTTAGAGATCCTGCGACTTCCTGGAGCACGCCATCACCGGCGGCGTGTCCAAAACGGTCGTTGATCCGCTTGAAGTTGTCGACGTCGATGTACGCGGATAGTGCCGCGAGCGATGCACGATGTGGCGCCGGTCCTCTGACCGGCGGGTTTCCGTCCCTGCGGTCTTGAAGCGGAGACGCTCGCGGTTTTTCGTTCTTCGCGTTCTGAGAAGGGGGAACGAAAAGCCGCCAATCAAGCATCGCTCACGGCAGCATTCGCGCGCGACGTGGCGCCGGCTTCAGCCGGCGG